>CAZHIL010000244.1:0-5653 GCA_964532985.1 uncultured Albidovulum sp.
GAGTGGAATCAGATAGTTGCTGATCAGATCATCCACTTGTGCTTCGGTATCAAGCCATTGGTTCACGTCATCAACCGTAACGGCATAAGGTTGAAATTTTGATTGAAGCGCAAGCATGGCCCAATCAGCGATGGCCCTGGCATGATTGGCCACCCAGACAGGTGAACTGTTTGTGGTTAGAAACTTTTTTTTCACTAAGATATCAGTCATGTCACGTATACCACGTGACCCGAGTGATGGGTTTGTATCGATCTCCATCCCGTCACCGGCAAGTCGGGCTTCCACAGGAGGCCCATCGGCTGGAGAATAAAATGCTGATAGAAAATGCCAATCTCCTGTCAATTCGTCGGGTAGACGTAGATTGAGGGCAGCATGAAACGAGAGATAACACCTTGGTGTTGTAGGGGGGATTATCACAGGTCTGACCCTCTTGGGCATAGGGCAATCCAGTGCTAGTCTTTTGGCATTGGCCAAGAGTATATCACCTGACATGCCGTTTAGCATTTCAAGCTCTCCAATTAACTAGTTACAATATAAATGCATATAGGGGCTTGGCAAGAAATTTTCCTGCTTGCAACCAATCCAGTTGCATATTTCACTTGACTGGTGAGCTTTGGAACAAATCCCTATTATTTTGGGATATGGCTGAGACATTGGAACAAAATTCCTGGTTTAAATGGTAAATATATGATCATCAAGAGAATGAAATACCAATACTACCAAATGAGAATTTCAATTTGATTTCTGATCAGTCTTGCTAGGTATTCAAGTTTTTCCTAGAGGTTTGATGCAACAAATGCCCTATTGCATAGCGGGGATTAGGATGTTGCAAGGTATTTTAGTTTGCGGTTAAAGACCACTTCAAATCGAAGCGATTTAATATACCAAAAAATCTTGATACGATGCGATAATAACGATAGAGATTAGTGCGGAGCATTTAAATATTATCAAGTTAGCTGACTTATAGACAAGTCAGTGACACGGCCCTGAAAAGCCTTTTTCGAAAGATCACAAATTCCTTTGAAATGATTCAAATTTCTTGTAAATCCTTGAAAAGTATTGGGTATACCTATTTTTGGGGATTATATGCGAAAGTCACAATTTCCCCTGGTCAATCTTCTTCCTCGATTTTAAATGGTTTGAAGAAAGTATCCCTTAATTCATCATCCGTCATTCCAGGCATATCGGTTTCAACTTCCTTTTCAGCCTTCTTGGGTTGATATTGGCTGGACTTCAACTTGATTGGAGTTGGTTCAGGGATCGGGTGTGGTTTATTATTAGCCATATTCTAACATCCTTGATAGGGTACGTTTCCTTGTGCCAATAATCGACTTCTATCATACAACCTAATGTTATCTGAATTAAATTCGGCTTTTAGGTCACAGTCCAAACCATATAAATCCGCTATTTTGTAAGCTATTGGACGAAACAAGTCGTTATTTCCTCCACTTATAACTTCCTTTTCAATCTCAAATCCAACCACAAGATGATAAGCCGTTTCTATAACCTTCGGTTCATCAGATGGTGAAAGATAAAATGATCTGAACTTTGTATAGCTTTTGTCTTTTGCATATGTCTTTACTTCAAGATAAATGGGTAGCAAGCCTTGATAATCAATTCTTATATCTGGATAACCTGCTGTTTTGCTATTCCCTTTTGTTGTTTTTGGCCTGTCAGAAAGAAAACCATTTTTCTTCAGAGATTCAATAACAAACGGTTCTATATCATTACCAACTTCGTTAGGTCTTGGTCTGCGAATTGGGTTTTCTTGAACATTCAAACAAGTTTGTCGGATTGATAATTCAATCTTTTCAAGAATTTCAATGTGTTGAGGAATTTCAAATTTCTCTACATCCACATCGTAAAGTGAGCGGATAACAAGTTCAAAAGGAATATTCTTTGCCGGACTTAAAAACCCTTCAATAATCCTTTCTAGTTTCTTTTCTCTTTCAGATACCATTTTCCTCTTTCCGCAATACAACAATACGATTTGTGTTGGTTCCTTCCTTATTGTTCGATACGCCCCAACAATTTGATGTTTTTGTAAATGACTGCTTATTTACTACCACCCCAACAATATCAAAACTCAAACCAACACTGGCATTTACAACATGCTCATCCAATCGTATTGTTCCCTTACGAACCTCACCAACTTCAAAAGCAATGTGTCCACCGGGTTTTGTAATACGTGCTAGTTCTTTTAAAGTATTTCTAATAAATAGATTCCAATCATCAAGTTTGTTGTATTGACTGATATTAATACTTGATGAATCAATACCAAGAAACCAACAACGTAACCAGTTATCTTTTTCGTAATTTACAATGTCAAGAAAAGGTGGGGAAGTGACGGTAAGGTCAATAGAATTATCTGGTATCTCACATGTTTTATGAGATTCACAAGTAAGAAATTTGTAATCATCTATTAGCGGGGCAGTTTGAGATAAAAGCCGAGCTGACTTCTTCAATATAAGAGTTGGAATATATCTCAAAGGAGGTTTTTGATTACGCTTTTTATTTATTTTCTTTTGACCATCAATCGAAACAGCTTGATTTGGAGGAAGTGTATAAACAGAAAAAAATCCTGGTGAATGACCTGTAAGCCTATTCACTGCAACCATTTCTATCCAATGATCAACTTTATCAAATTCACCCATTTTTTTTCGAGACAGGAACCATTTTCTTAATCCTTCCAACTGTGCTAATGTTTTAGGGTGATAAAAAACCAATAAATCAGCATGGTGATAACTATTAAACGTACTCCACGGGATTTTTTCCAATCGTTTTTGGATTATAGATAAATCTGGAGCATTGATGCGTGGTTCTGTTAGGGTTCTGCATATTGGATTTATATCATTTCCAAAAGGAACACGATTATTAAGCATTGTTTCAATCGGTGTTGTTCCCCGCCCCATAAATGGATCATAAACAACATTTCCGGGATCTGTTAGACGATTGATGAAGAAAGACGGTAATTGGGGTTTGAAGCAGGCTCTGTAACTTACTTCATGTATAGGATGTGCTTGTCTTTGGCGAGAAGTCCAAAATTCATCAATGAAATATGGAATATCATCAATAATCGTAGGGATACCGAAATCACTATAACAATTTCCCGTGCTGATACTGGGAAATTCTAAAACTTTCGTCATATTTTTCTAGCTCCCGAATCCAAACCATTATCGGCTATCAAGTTCTGATAGGTCAACCTCTTTCCGGGCATGGACTTCACGATTTCCTCCATTTGCTCTATCGTGTCCAGCGGTCGGTTGTTGTACCTATCGCCAAACTCGTTGACATATCGGGAAAGATGCTTCGGACTCATCTTGTGGTAGGTTCCAGTATAACCACGCTTCATCAATGCCCAAAAACTCTCAATCCCGTTTGTGTGTGCCATCCCCTTTACATATTCACTGACGCTATGGCAAACGGTTTCATGTGGACGGTCCATACCGACATAAGCCTTGGCATCATCGGTATATACCATGGTTTCCTCTTCGGTATTGTCCTCGACAAAGCCCTGAAGGGTCTTGGCATCGGTCTTTTGAACAACCTGGGCGGTGATCTGGTTGGTATCCCGATTCTTCATTCCGGCAACAACCGATTTTCCTACACCGCCACGACCGGTCAATTCCTTTCGCTTGGAATTGGGCATGTTCTTACGCTTTCCACCGATGAAGGTCTCATCGACCTCGACTTCACCACCAAATATGGGAGTGTTCTTTTCAGCTGCCTTCCTGATTCGGTGCAACAGGTGCCAAGCAGCCTTCTGGCCAATTCCCAACTCCCTGTGCAATCTCATGGAACTTATGCCCTTGATGTTTGTTGTAAAGAGATACAAGCCGATTGCCCAAACCCTGAATTTCAGTTTTGAACCTTCCATGACGGTACCAACCTTAACGGTAAACATTGGCCTCTTTGGGCAATCCCTGCATCTGTGGGTCATGGTCTTGTGGTTAATATCCGATTGAACATTGTAGGAACCGCAATGAGGGCAGAAGGGTCCGTTCTTCCACCGCTTTGATTCGATCCACTTCCTTGCATCTTCTTCATTGCCGAACCTGTCAGCGATTTCCAAAAGTGTTAAACCCTGTCGGTATGATTTTCCCGGTGCTTTTACCATTTCAATATTCCCTTTGTAGTTTGGTGACTATAAAGTAATATTTATTTTGGAAATTTCAAGTGTTTTTCTTGTAATTATACTGTAAATCAATAAATTGGTTGGTTTTTCATTTTTGAGGAAAATTTATGACTGAAGTTTATCCCAATGCTTTAAACTTTATTGTTTTTGAAGAAGAAAATGGTTATTCCGCTGTATGTTTGGAACATTGGATCGTTGCCCAGGGTAAGGACCTTGAAGGTGTTAAAAGAAATCTTCAAGCAGTTTATAGAGCTACACTTGATCATACTTTGGAAAAAACTGGCAAACCTTTTTACGAAATACCTCCAGCTCCACAGTTATATCATGACAGAAAAGAATTGGAACAATTTGTCTTAGCTGGAAAGGTCTATGACAAAAAAGGCGTTGACAGTCAATTTAAGTTGGCTGCTTAAACATGGCTCATCCGTTTCGGAAATGTCCCACATTGGTAGATTTTAGCAGTTGGTTTAAAGAACACATCAAAGGGTCGATTGAAGAAACCAAAAATGAGTGGGGTACGGTTATCAAACTGACTAATCCCAAAAACAACAAATCTGTGTTTATCAACAATGAAGATGTTTTAAACGGGGCTGTGGTGGATGGTATCGAGAGCAATTTAGAAATTGAAACACCTTGGCATATCGAATGGTAAATTGACCAGGGGAAATTGTGACTTTCGCATATAATCCCCCTATTTTTCATATGCTGATTTGCTATTGTTTTTTACTGGATTGATTGGAGTTATGAATGGAATTAAGGGGTGATAGGGAGATCGCCGTACCGAGATCCCAAGTCTGGGTAGGATTGAATGATCCTGAGGTTCTGAAAGAGAGTATTCCCGGATGCGAGGAATTTGACGGAAGCATTGAAGAAGGATATCAAATCAAGGTGACCCAGAAAATCGGACCGGTAAAGGCAACCTTCAAGGGACGTATTGATTTGGATGATATAAATCCGGAAAACAGTTATACCCTAAAGGGAGAAGCTAAGGCTGGTGCTGCCGGAATGGGCAGTGGAGTGGCTAGGGTCAAGCTCTCGGATATTGATTCAGGTACATTCCTGGAATACGAGGTTGACGCCAAGCTTGGTGGGAAAATTGCCCAACTCGGTTCCAGATTAGTTGGAGGTGTTGCCAAGAAACTGGCTGACAAGTTTTTTACAAAATTCCAGGAAGTTGTTGAGGAAAAAAATACCCAACAATAGCTTCAAGTTAGTTTAGATTTGCATTCAGATAATTTTGGAACACACCCTGTGAGCCCAATTCCAGTATAGCTTTTTGGCTTCCCTGGCAATTGAACCTGCCTGGTAGTACGTATCATCAAAACGGGTAACTGGTACTACCTTGGCCATGTTCCCGGTGGTAAACACTTCATCGGCATCGTGAAAATCCTCGAATGTCAAAACGGATTCCTTTACATCATAACCTTCATCCCTGAGAAGCGAGATTACCCTTTTTCTGGTAACTCCAGCCAGAAAGGTGCCATTTTCAATGGGTGTTTTGACAATTCCATCCTTGAC
>CAZHIL010000245.1:0-2125 GCA_964532985.1 uncultured Albidovulum sp.
ACGTGGGTATATTTGGCAGATTCGTTATCAACTAAATTTGTATCAAGAGCAATTGATGCAGATAAACAATCCCGGAGAAACACTCGATGCCCTTGTTTTTCTTCCCATTGTTGAATTTGATGGAGTTCCTCATCAGTTCTAATCATTCGATAATAATTATTATATTGGCTTTTATAGAAAAGATCTAAACCAGTTTCTGCTAAAAATATTAAACGTATTGTTTCCGAAAATTTTACCGAGAAAGACCTTGAACTATTTTTCTTTTTTTGCTGAATGCCACTGTTATCTGCAAAGCAACGACGTCTTGGCTGTAAGCAATGCTTTTTGTATACAGCCTCTCGGGTAATTTCTTCCATCTTCATTAACTGCTTAAAGGACTTATTTAAAATTTGATTTAATATTATCTATCTCCAAAAGATTGGCATTTTATTTTCGTTGTGATTCCCTAAAAAGTTATGAATATATTATTCCTATTTTGCTGTAAACCGTGATTTGCCAAGGGATATATAATTCCGCTAATCAACTATCCATTGGGAGAATAGGCTGTCTCTTCAGGTAATCCTGTAAAATTGTGGGTAAATTGGTGGGGTTCAGTACCAACTGTTTTCTCTGGTGGAGCCAAGGGGGGTCGAACCCCTGACCTCTTGAATGCCATTCAAGCGCTCTCCCAACTGAGCTATGGCCCCTCTAGAGAATTGCAGTCAATTATTGATAGGTATTTTGTTCGGTAAATTCAATATCAATACCAGCAAGATTTTATTTCAATCACGGAATCAATCAGGCAATAATGAACTCCGGGCTGAAGCGGCCGTTGTCTAATGGGATAGAAGCTGGCTCAGAAATAATTTGGCCCGTTCCGTTTTCGGATTTTTGAAGAAACTTTCAGGATCGGCAGTTTCGACAATCTCGGCATCGTCCATGAATATCACCCTGTCACCAACCTGGCGGGCAAATCCCATCTCATGGGTGACACAAAGCATGGTCATGCCATCCTCAGCCAACTCAACCATGACATCCAGTACACCGGATATCATTTCGGGATCCAGGGCCGACGTAGGTTCATCAAACAGCATTATCTTGGGCTTCATGCACAGGGCCCTGGCAATTGCAACCCTTTGCTGCTGACCACCAGACAATTGCATGGGATATTTGTTGGCCTGTTCCGATATGTGAACCCTGTCCAGCAACTCCATGGCCATTTCAGAAGCCTCGGACTTGGACATCCCCCTGTTTCTGATCGGGCCTATTGTCAGGTTATCCAAAATGGATAGATGGGGAAACAGATTGAAACTTTGAAAGACCATGCCAACATCCCGCCTGATCTCCTCGATGCCCTTCATGCCCGGTTTCACTTCCCTGCCATCAATCCTGATGGTGCCAAGTTGATGTTCTTCCAGCTGATTGAGACATCGGATCAAGGTTGATTTTCCAGACCCCGAAGGTCCACAAATAACCACCTTTTCACCAAAATTTACCGAAAAGTTTATATCAAAAAGGGCACAGAAATCCCCGAACCATTTACAAAGTCCGGAAACCTCCACGATTGGCTTGTCCTTCGCTTTGGTCTCGGGAACCTTCAGGGGTGATGTGGCTTTATCATTCATGGGTGGTATCTTTCAAATGGATCTAGCGATTGGCTCGGGCTCCCCTTTGCTCCAGTTTGGCAAAAACATACGCAAAGAAATAGCACAATACAAAATACATGGCACCAACCAATATCCAGGTCTCGAATACCTTGGTCGTGGTTGCTGCCACCTCGTTCGCAAGAAAGGTCAATTCCTGAATGGAAATCAGGGAAACCATTGCTGAATCCTTGATTAGGGTGATGAATTGACCAGCAAGCGGAGGAAGGATTTTCCTGATGGCCTGGGGAAGGATGATATCTCTCAGGATGTTGAAATGGGACAGGCCTATGGCTCTCCCGGCCTCCCATTGCCCCTTGCCGATCGATTGAATTCCGGCCCGCACAATCTCGGTGATGTAAGCACCCTCAAATACGGCAAGACAAATCATTCCAGCGATGAAATTTTCAAACAATCTGGGATTACCAAACATGAACCTGAATAAATCATTGTCCATGTAGGGGCTGTCATATCTTAGGCTCGACAGTCCGATGAGAGGGAAT
>CAZHIL010000246.1:0-3953 GCA_964532985.1 uncultured Albidovulum sp.
CCGGAGGTTTGGAACCGTTGGAACTAGCCATTTGAATAAATTAACCCCCTTGATCAAAAATAACTCGATTTTTTAGTCTAACATTTATTGAATTGAATGGAAAATTTAATGTAATCAATACGGGGAAAACTAAATAGTAAATCCTAAAGTAATATTTCGCACACGAATATAATAAGTGTGTTTGTTGAAAGGAACAAATTCATGAAGATGACAACTGAAGAAGCCTTTATCAAAGTACTTCAGATGCATGGAATCGAACATGCTTTCGGAATAATCGGATCTGCCATGATGCCCGTTTCAGATCTGTTTCCGGCAGCAGGTATCACTTTCTGGGATGCCGCCCACGAATGCAATGCTGGTATGACCGCTGATGGATATACACGTGCCACCGGTAAAATGTCAATGATGATTGCCCAAAATGGACCCGGTATTACAAATTTTGTAACCCCCGTGAAAACCGCTTACTGGAATCACTCTCCAATCCTGCTCGTAACCCCACAAGCTGCCAACAAGACCATGGGTCAGGGGGGCTTTCAGGAAATTGAGCAAATGAAACTTTTCGAAGATATGGTTTGTTATCAGGAAGAGGTCAGGGACCCCAGCAGGATGGCGGAAGTTTTGAACCGGATTATCGAAAAGGCTTGGCGAGGATGTGCACCTGCCCAAATCAATGTTCCCAGAGACTTCTGGACCCAAGTAATCGATATAGAATTGCCTCAAACGGTCAGGCTTGAAAAACCAAGAGGTGGAAAAAAAGCCATTGAGGAAGCGGCAAGGCTTTTGTCGAATGCCAAATTCCCGGTAGTCCTCAACGGGGCAGGTGTTGTAATCGGTGATGCCATAGGTGCTTCTGCAAGGTTGGCAGAAAAACTTCTGGCACCGGTTTGTTGCGGGTATCAACATAATGATGCATTTCCCGGGGATCATCCCCTTTCCGTAGGTCCATTGGGCTATAATGGTTCCAAGGCTGCCATGGAACTCATTTCCAATGCAGATGTGGTTTTGGCTCTTGGAACAAGACTGAATCCCTTTTCAACCCTTCCGGGTTATGGATTGAATTACTGGCCGGAAAAGGCTAAGATCATACAGGTTGACATCAATTCTGACCGCATCGGACTGACCAAAAAGGTAACTGTAGGTATTCAGGGAGATGCCAAACAGGTGGCAGAACAACTGTTGGACAACTTGTCCGATTTTGCCGGCCAAGAGAACAGGGAAGAGCGAAGGCAAAAGATTTCCCATACCAAGTCCCGGTGGCTTCAGGAACTTACTTCAATGGATCATGAAGATGATGATGAGGGAACAACCTGGAACGAAAGAGCCAGAAACAAGGACCCCGAATTAATGAGTCCGCGGATGGCCTGGCGAGCCATTCAGAAGGTACTGCCGACCGAAGCGATTATATCCTCCGATATTGGCAATAACTGTGCGATTGGTAATGCTTACCCAACCTTTGAAAAGGGAAGGAAATATCTTGCACCAGGGTTGTTCGGTCCTTGTGGATACGGCTTTCCGGCAATTATTGGTGCCAAGATCGGATGTCCAGATTCTCCAGTGGTTGGATTTGCCGGTGATGGAGCCTTCGGTATTTCCATGAATGAAATGACATCCTGCGGACGTGGCGATTGGCCTCCAATTACCATGGTAATTTTCAGGAACTACCAGTGGGGTGCTGAAAAAAGGAATACAACCTTGTGGTTTGATGACAATTTTGTCGGTACAGAATTGGACCTCAGGGTCAGTTATGCCAAAATTGCCGAGGGTTGTGGTTTGAAAGGGGTTCAGGTGAAGACCATGGAGAATCTTTCACAAGCATTGGATCAAGCAATCAAGGTACAATTAGAAGATAAGGAAACAACCTTTATCGAGGTAATCCTGAACCAGGAATTGGGAGAACCATTCCGACGGGATGCCATGAAAAAACCAACCAAGGTTGCCGGTATATCGATTGATGATATGCGTTCGCAGGTATCTGCATAATCTTCAGCAGGGAATGGTGACAACTCGTGGTTGCCGATTCTCCTTTTCTGGAAGAGGTTTTTGCCAAGGCAAGGGCCAAACGATGCCATATCGTACTCCCTGAAGGGGAAGATCAGCGCATAATTCAGGCGGCAATACTGGCAGAAGAACAGGGTATTGCTGATATCACGCTTCTTGGGTCTACCAAACGGATTCATTCCAAAATGGCAGATTCAAAACCTTCTCTCTCGAATATTTTGATTGTTGACCCGACATCATCTCCTCTGGTCGGGGGATACATTGACGAGTTGATCAGAATCCGTTCGCATAAGGGGATAACCGAGGAAGAAGCAAGAAACACCATCCTTCAACCACTTGGATTTGCTGCCATGATGGTCAAGCAGAATCATGCGGATGGGACCATCGGTGGAGCCGTCAATACTACGGCTGATACACTTCGTGCAGCTCTTCAGATCATTGGTAGGTCACCAAATGTAGATACCGTTTCTTCCTTTTTCATCATGATTGCCGATAAGCCCCACCACCCTTTCCAAGGCCCGGTGATTTTTGCTGATTGTGCAATGGTAATCGACCCGAATGCCTTGCAATTGGCACAAATTGGAGAAATTGCTGCCCTTTCTGCATCAACAATCCTGGGGATTAAACCAAAGGTAGCCTTTCTCTCATTCTCAACTGCAGGAAGTGGATCCCACGAAAGAGTTCAAAGAATACGTGATGCCATCCAGATTGCCAAAGCCAACTATCCTGATTGGATAATCGAGGAAGAACTTCAGTTTGATGCTGCACTGGATCCGGCGTTGAGAAAAAGAAAAGCCCCAGGTCTCAATCTGGATATACCTCCCAACGTGTTTGTATTTCCCAATCTGGAAGCAGGAAACATAGGATATAAAATTGCTGAAAGGGTTGGTGGAATGAAAGCGGTCGGTCCGGTGCTTCAAGGGTTGGCCAAGCCTGCCAATGATCTATCACGTGGGAGCAAGGTCGAGGATATCCTATCACTGATCGCCATTACCGGGCTTCAGGCATCCTGATTCAAACAATTACTTCCCTTGCCTTTCAAAAATAATTGATCCTGTAATCAGTTTCAGTTTTTTTCGGATTCAACCTCGGTTGAACTCCCCTCAATGATATCCTCATCCAAATTAGCTTTGAAAGAGTACTCTGCATGAGATGAAAAGTTGCCCGCAAAGTGGGTTATGAAGAAATTGACAAGAAATTCCCGAGTTTGAGGAATAAGCAGTAGGAACCCTATTGTATCGGTAAAAAAGCCTGGTGTCAGGAGCAACAATCCCCCTGCAAATATGGCAATCGCCTGTAATATGGGATTCATTGGATCCTTGATGTGACTTACTGTATCCCTGATCTTGTCAATGACAAGGGGAAACTGGGTTCGAGCCAAACCGGCACCAAGCAATGCAGTAATGATGATTATGGCCAAGGTGGGAAACAGGCCAATCAAACCACCAATTTGAATGAACAATGCTATTTCAATCAAGGGAACAAATAAAAACAGCAAAAATAATTTCATGGAATACACCCAAACATATTGAAAAGCCTGTATAATATGGACATAAGCCTTGCTTCAACCTAAATACCTATAGACAACAAATGTATTGTCCGAAACAAAATTAAAGGTCGTTATCAAAATGTCACCAATGTTGCAGCTTCTAATTCTCGCGGGAATAGCACTGTTTTTAGTTTTCAAGTTACGTGGAATCCTTGGTACCAGAACAGGATTCGAACAAAGACCTCCAGTCCATCCATCCGTCACCATAGACCAATCCTCCAAAGTGGTGCCTGATGAGGAAGAAGAGATTGATGAGGAAATTGCCAAGCTTGTCGGCTCAAATACGGAATGTGCAAAAACATTGGGTAACATGAAAGCCTATGAACGGAATTTTAGTGTGCAGGAATTCGTCGAAGGAGCAGGGAAAGCTTATGAATGGATCCTGACCTCATTCGGTGAAGGCAGG
>CAZHIL010000247.1:0-2168 GCA_964532985.1 uncultured Albidovulum sp.
AACCACGATAGGTCATATCGGCGAACTGACAATTCCAATGGCCAACGGCATTTTGTCAGAGAATGAAGTGGTTGCAGATTTTTACGACATTCAAGCAGGTAGATTTGCCAAGAAATCAGAAGAAAGTGTGACGGTTTTCAAGAATGGAGGAGGAGCACATTTGGATTTGATGACCGGAAAATACATTTACCAGAAATGGCAACAATCCCAATATCCGGCATGATCCGGGGCGAATGTAAAACCATACTTTACATAAGGGATTTGTTACTTGCTTCCCCAAGTGATATTCCAATGCAATGTTGGGAATTTCATACTGAGTGTGTTCAGACGAAGGCGTTTCGGGCGGTGTTCATTTACCACAGTACCCGGCTGGGCCTTCAGATCGTGTTTTACAAAATTCCCAACCAAGCAGCTTAGAGTATTGACAAAATATTTTGTCGTAATAACCTGACAGACATGAAGCAAGTAGCGATGGGGTATCATTGATGAAGATAGAAGTTTATAAAGATCTTGGTTCGCCATGATTTGAACTTTTTGCGATCAGGCAACGAATATCTCCTGTTTATGAGTGTTAAAAATTATGAGCAAAATACATCTAGATTTTGATGGCAAAATTGCAGAAATGCGTCTTGACAATCCTGCCAAGCTTAATGCCTTGACATCTGACATGTTGGTTGAAATGGAAAAGTATTGTGCTGAAATTGAACGAAGGAGAGACGTCCGTGCACTCCTGCTGACTTCAGAAGGAAACAAGGCATTTTGTAGTGGCGCTGATATTTCGGATTGGTCCCAACTCAATCCGCCTGACTTTGCCCGTCGATGGATTCGTGAAGGCCATCGGATCTTTGACCGACTAGCACGCCTTTCCATACCTACCATTGCAGTACTCAATGGTCACGCTCTTGGAGGTGGACTCGAGTTGGCAGCAACATGTGATATTCGGGTGATGCATCCTACCGCAACCCTTGCACTCCCTGAAACTGGAGTAGGTATCGTACCGGGATGGTCTGGAACACAAAGGTTGGTACGCCTGTTGCCTGAATCTGTCGTGAAGGAAATGGCTCTTTTTGGACGTCGTTTATCAGCAAACCGTGCTAAGCAATTGGGTTTTGTTGCTGAGATCTCGGAAACTCCATATGATAAAGCAGTGGAAATAGCCAATTTTATGTTAAAAACCAGCCCCTATGCGACTGAGGTAGTCAAACAAATGATTCATTGCGGAGTTGGGGAAGACACAGCAGCACTTCTGGAAGCAATGGGAGGGGGAATGATTGCTTCAAGCAAGGACAAGGTAGAAGGAGTCCAAGCCTTTAAGGAAAAAAGAAAACCAAACTTTAAGGGTCAATGACAAAACAGGAATAGTTTACATTTCCTAAAGTTTGGCATGTGGTTAAAATCCCTTTGACAAGACTAGGCAAACAAACAATTTGAAAATGCTCGTAATTAATTTTCAGTAATTCATCCTAATCATGTCAGAGGCCTTTTCGGCAATCATGGCAGTTGGAGCATTCGTGTTGGAACCGATTAAACTCGGCATTATTGAACTGTCGCAAATCCTCAACCCGTCAATACCATAAACTTTCAGCTGTGGGTCAACTACTGACATTTCGTCTGTTCCCATTTTACAGGTACAGGTCGGATGATAGGAGGTACGACCATATTGGCGTGCATAGTTGACAAAGTCCTCATGAGTTTTGACTTCATCATTCGGATAGTGGATTTTCTTGATATACTTTTGCAATGACGGTTGATTGAAGATTTCTGTACTAAGCATTACACCTTTTGCTGAAGTCTCTTGATCGTAAGGGTGACAAAGATAGTTGGGATCAATGAGAGGATTGTCACTAGGGTCGTCAGAGACAAGTCGAACAGTTCCACGGCTTTTCGGCCTTAGTGTGTATGAGTTAAGTGTAATTCCAGAGCCGGAAGGGATAGATGGTACCCCCTCTTCCTTACCTGCACCAGCAAGAAAATGAAACTGTAAATCTGGTACAGGGCTGCTTTGATCGTTATACCAGAATCCACCCCCTTCAACGATATTGGAGGTAACCGGCCCCGAATTATAGAGCAGATATTGCAAACCTGCCTTGAACATCCCCCATGGTCCATCGTAATGATCAAGACTGTAAGGTCCATTAAGTTCGGCAACTATGTCGACTCCAAAATGA
>CAZHIL010000248.1:0-1859 GCA_964532985.1 uncultured Albidovulum sp.
AAGTAATATTGTTATCCAAAGGAATTTGGAAAATGAGGCACAAGTGCGTTCAATTCAATTGCAATTTACACAAAATGAACTTGAAGAAGCTAAGAAAAGTATTGAAGAATTCAAGAATATTATATTCGATCAGTTGGGGAGATTGATAGAAATCGAAGAATTAACGGATCTTGATACACTTGAAGGTATCAGTCAAGTTGCACAGAAGTTGTCTGAATTTCTAGAGCAATATTTATCTACGGAAGAGGAAGTCGATACTTATTTTGAGAATAAACATTCCGACGACACCATTTTGGGTGGACTTCTTAATGCTTCACTGGCAAACAAGGTATTGGAACTTGTCAAAGACTTGAAGGAACAAGACAAACGGATAGCAGAACTCGAAACTGCCTTGCTAGATTCAGAAAATAGTTTGGCCGATGCAGGACAGGACTTGTTTGATGATCAGGAGGAGTTTGGGTTATCCAAATATCAATCACAGTTTCTTGCAGATCTGAGAGATCTCGTTGAAAGTGCTGAAGGGATTAAAATTGTTGGGGACAGGTTTGTATTTTCGAGCGAAATATTATTTGCCACAGGAGAGGCTCAATTATCTGATAAAGGTAAGGAGGAAATACTTAAAGTCGCAGATATCATTAATGCTCTCAACATTCCAGATGATATAAATTGGGTATTACGGGTGGATGGGCATACCGACAACCAACAAATTATTTCAGGTAGTCGATTTGAGGATAATTGGGAATTGAGTCAGGCCAGAGCCCGATCAGTTGTACAATTCTTGATTAGAAATAAACTTATTGAGCCAGAAAACTTGGCCGCAACAGGTTTCAGCGAGTTTCAACCTGTTGATGAGAGAAATACCGCTGAGGCAAGAGCTAAAAACCGCAGAATTGAACTTAAGCTGACTGAACCCTGATATATTTTGTGGTTAAATGAAATCACCCCAAAACGAGTTGTTATTTATCAAATTGAACCAGTACAATGTTAGAAGTGGACGAAAATAAGCGTGAAACACAACTTCCTTTAGAGAAATCCACTGATGATCAGCAAACTGTATCAGGAACAGTCAAGAGGATAGTCTTTAACAATCCTGAAAATGGTTATCACATTCTTCGGGTAACATTGGATCGGGGAAAATTTGAATCGACCATAGTTGGTGTGGGGTTGGGAACCATAGAAGCCGGCACGCATGTTACTGCTTATGGAACATGGATTAATGATCCAAAATATGGCAGCCAATTCAAGGCCCAATCCATCCAAAGCAGATTGCCTACCCAACCTGATGCCATAGAAAAATACCTTGCTTCGGGTATTTTCCCAGGTATAGGCAAGATCCTGGCTGCCAGAATAGTAAAGATGTTCGGCAATCAAATTTTTGAGGTTCTGGAAAAGGAACCGCAAAAGTTGGCTAAGGTAAGAGGGCTTAGCAAGACGGTATCCGACAATCTAGTCAAAACTTGGGATTCACAAAAAGAAGAATCACAGGTTACAATTTTCCTTCATGAATTTGGACTTTCAAAATCTATAATTCGACGGATCATCAAGCGGTATGGATATAACACCTATAACGCTATCAAGGAAAACCCCTACCAATTGATTGAAAATATCTGGGGTATTGCTTTCACCACTGCCGATGATATTGCAAAAAAGGTTGGGATCGAAAGAGATGATACCAGGAGAATAAAAGCAGGTCTCAATTATACTCTCCAACTGGCTGCACAAAATGGTAGTTGTGGATTGATACTTTCGGATCTGCTATCTGAAACAGAGGTTCTTTTGAATGTATCTCGGGATGTAATATACCAGGCACTGAAGGAGGAGGTACAATCGTGTGACCTTGTTGTCGAGAACCAGTCAGG
>CAZHIL010000249.1:0-2336 GCA_964532985.1 uncultured Albidovulum sp.
GTGTTATCAATGGCCAAGGTGCAAAATTCAGTCCGGGAGTTCCAGTTGAGGAATAAGCCCCAAGGAACAATTCCACGGATCTTTGTTCCGGCTTGACCGAGTAGAAGGAGTTGTAACCCCAGAATCCGATTATGGCCAAAACTGCTATAAAGTAAAAACTCTTGGGAATTTTGTTACGATCCCCGCCAGGACGACCACCGCTTCCGCCTCCTCTATCTTTGAAGACACCTTTCAGGCGGTCTCGACCCAAGTTGATCAGGTCATCGACTTCCGGCATGTTGGGACCCTTCTGGTTCCCATTCCCCCAAGGTCCATTCGAGTTGTTTGTCATTTCAATATATACTCCCAATCCGTTAGGGATACCTTACTGGCAACCCATCTCTAAAGTTGTTGCTTGTATCTTGAATTTCAAGAACTATGAATTGGATTATGCAAGGTAACCAACTCTTCGGCAGCAGTGGGATGAACGGCACAGGTCCTATCAAAATCCTCTTTCGTAGCCCCCATTTTTACGGCAATTCCGACCATTTGGATCATTTCTGCCGCACCGGAACAAATCAGATGTACACCCAAAACTCGTCTTGTGACCTTGTCGACCACAAGCTTCATGAGGTTCCTTTCATCCCGATTGGCTATTCCGTTAAGCATTGATTTGAATTTTGTCCGGTAAATCTCGACATCAAATTCCTTTCTTGCCATTTCCTCGCTGTATCCCACGGTACCGATCTCAGGACGAGTAAACACAGCCGTGGGAACATTTATGTGATCGACAGGAGTTGGCTCTCCCTCAAACACCGTTGCAACAAAGCTCATGGCCTCCCTTATTGCAACCGGGGTTAAATTCAATCGATTCGTGGCATCACCTATTGCATATATCGAGGGGATAACCGTTTGTGAATATTCATCCACAACGACTGCACCCGAGGAATCTCTCGGAACATGCAGTTTCTCAAGATTAAGCCCATTGGTATTGGGTTTGCGTCCGGTTGCATAAAGGATGAAATCAAATTCCTGTGAATTTCCATCCTGGAAATAAACTTTCAATCCTCCATCACTCCTGACTATTTTTTCCACAGTATGGTTGAGCCTTATATCGATTCCCCGGTCAGCCATGGAAATCGAGAGATGATCCCGAATGTCATTGTCAAACCCCCTTAGTATTTGTGGCCCCCTGTAAACCTGTGTTACACTGCTACCCATACCATTGAAAATTCCTGCAAATTCACAAGCGATATAACCTCCACCACAAATCAATACCCGCTCAGGCAATTCCCTCAACTTGAATACATCATTGGATGTACTGACCAGATCTGATCCCTCGAAGTCAGGAACAAAGGGGCTTCCCCCCGTTGCGATCAAAATTATTCTGGATTTGTATGTTTTTCCGTCACTCAGTTCGATAGTGTGGGGATCTTTCAGGGTTGCCTTGGAAGGAAAAAAATTGACCTTGGCATTGTCAAGCAATGATCTGTAGATACTTTCCAGACGATCAATCTCCTTGTCCTTCATCGCCTGAAACCGTTCGAAACAGAATGTGGAAGTGCCGACATCCCAACCAAAACCTTCAGCATCGGCGAAATAGTCCCCAAAATCGGCAGCAAAAACCATCAGCTTTTTGGGAACACACCCTCGGATTATACAGGTTCCCCCGAGCCTGTATTCTTCGGCCAAGCCTACCTTGAACCCTTTTTCAGAAGCTACCCTTGCAGCTCTGACACCACCTGAGCCGCCACCTATTACAAACAAATCAAAATCAAACATCAAGCACCTGAAACCAATTTTTGGTATCTACCATTTCATACCAGCATAAACCTTATAGTATTTGATAGCTAAACACTTCATTCAACCATCACAATCAAAGACTTCGATTATTCCATCCTTGGTACCAGTAATCACCTGATCACACAAGCCAACGAAAAGACCACATTCAACTACACCTACAATTTGGTTTATTACTTGTTCCAAGGTCGCGGGATCTTGAATTTGCTCGAAAGAATAATCCACAATAAAATGGCCCTCATCAGTAATAAAAAATTTGTTATCCTCTGTTCGCATTGACTTCGAATTGAACGTGATGCCAGAGGAAACAAAGAGGTTATCCAGCCTTTCCAACGTAGATACCCAACCAAAACGTATGATTTCTATCGGCAGGGGAAACTTCCCCAAGACATCAACTTTTTTGGATATGCTGGCAATGACTTTCATGGAGTCGGCCGAGGAGGCAACAATCTTTTCCTGCAGAAGGGCCCCACCTCCCCCCTTGATCAGGCTCAATCCAGAATCAAATTCGTCAGTCCCGTCAAGCACCAGGTCAAGATGTTTAACCTCAGACAATT
>CAZHIL010000250.1:0-10884 GCA_964532985.1 uncultured Albidovulum sp.
GGGTGAAGAATAAGTAAGTTAGTGCTGCAGAATCGAAATTCAATATAGGGTGGCTAATTTTTACAGGTATTACAAATTGCCATCTAATAAATTAAGTTAAGGGAAGATTTACCCGGTTCTACTATTGGAATGTTTTTTTAGGTAATGCTATGGGTTCGATTCTTGTACTGTTAATTGCCCTAATACTTGATGCAATTATTGGTGATCCCGAAGATCTTTGGAAAAAAATCCCCCATCCAATCGTGTTGATGGGGAAATTAATCAAGTACTTTGATCAAGAATTCAATCTCAAGTCTGGCAACAACAGGAAACAGACAGGTCTCATTGGGCTGCTTGTCGGATCAGTAGCATTCGCAATTCTGGGTCTGATCCTGGAAATGTTACCTTTTATTATAATTGACGTGATCATTGTTACCATATTACTGGCTCACAAAAGCCTGATACAGCATGCAGAAGAGGTGAAGGAGGCATTGGGTCTAAGTCTGATGGAAGGACGTCTTGCTGTAGCCAAGATAGTTGGTAGGGATACGTCCCACCTTGATGAATCAGAAGTGGTGAGAGCAACTGTAGAGAGTACGGCCGAGGGATTTCTTGACGGTGTTTTTGCTCCGATATTCTGGTATCTCATTGCCGGATTGCCAGGATTATTGGTTTACAAATTTGTTAACACCACAGACAGTATGATTGGTTACAAGAATGAACAATATGAACAATTCGGATGGGCAACGGCAAAATTTGATGACATATTAAACTATATTCCAGCCAGAATTATTCCTTTCATAATTGGTATAACCCAACTATCCCTTTCACCAATCAAATTGGCATTTGAGGATGGTTCGAACCACCGTTCGGTTAACGCCGGATGGCCGGAGGCGGCATTTGCTTCAGCTCTCGGTATAGCGCTATCCGGTCCGAGATCATATGATGGAGAGTTGCGACAATATCCTTTCATTAACCAAACAGGTCGTATGGAGCTGATTCCAGATGATATCAAGAATTGTATCAAAGTAACCTGGAAGGGGTGGGCTACGTCTTTTGCTGTCCTTGTTGCACTTTGGGTTATATTTTAAGAACCCATGGGTAAAACCGATTCCTGTTAATGGCCCGTACGATTAATGTTGATAATCAAAACGTAAATACAGAAATGTTGGTTACTTGATGCTTTCTTGAAATTTTAAGAACCTGCTAGATTTTACCGATACGTAGAAATTCAAAACTGAACACGATCACCGCCCTTTAGGTCAAGGATTTCCCTGGCTTCGTCGGGAGATGCGATTTCATGACCCAGATCCTCTACTATACGCCTGATTTTCTTCACCTGTTGGGCATTAGATTCAGCAAGTCTGCCACGTGAGATATATAAACTGTCTTCCAAACCAACTCGCAGATTCCCACCCATTTGACTGGCCGTAGTGGCCAAAGGCATCTGTGCTTTCCCCGCACCAAGAACTGACCAACGATAATCTTTGCCAAAAAGGCGATCTGCTGTATTTTTCATGAAGATCAGGTTTTCAACTTCAGGTCCAATCCCTCCCAGAATCCCAAAAACGAACTGAATGAAAACAGGTGTCTTGAATAACCCCATGTCCATGCAAAACCTCAGATTATAAAGATGACCAACATCATAACATTCATGCTCGAATTTGATATTGTGTTCCGCCAGATTTTCGGCAGCGATTCTTATGTCCTCAAAGGTGTTTCGAAATATATTCCCTTCTGAGCTTTTGACATATTCCTCTTCCCAATCAAATTTCCAGGAGGAGTAACGGCTGGCGATAGGATGGAAAGCAAAATTCAGACTACCCATGTTCAATGAACACATTTCTGGAGAAAATGTTTTTGCCGGCTTGATTCGATCTTGAATAGATAACTTTAGGGATCCGCCAGTTGAAATATTGACAACCGAATCAGTAGATTGCTTGATGCGGGTTAAAATGGCCGAAAATCTGTAGGATCAACAGAAGGAGAGCCATCTTCGGGGTTTCGAGCATGTAGATGCAATATTGATGCACCAGCCTCATAGGCTGCAATAGACTGACTTGCTATGTCATCATAAGTGTACGGTAACGCATCGGACATGGTAGGTGTATGTATTGCACCAGTTATGGCACAGGTGATCACTATCTTCTTTTGTTTGGCCATTCCAATTACTTTCATTTTTATCGATCAAACTAATACTGGCAGGAAGGTTGAACCCCTTACTCAATTAGATAGACCAATTTTTATAGCTTCAGTATACTGGCTATGAAGTTCTGAATTTATCCAAGATAGTCAAGTTAAAGGATCGAAATAATACGTATCTTGTCCTTTAAAACCATCATTTGAGTAAATAAAGGACAATTCATAGTTTAGATAGAGACAAATGGTGGCATATAAGTTAATTAATGTCCTTTAAATGCTAAAATATAAATTATAGTTAACTTATCCATGGAATTAACTGTGGAAAACACAATAGATTTGCAGAAAATAAGAATCCTAGAGCTCATTAGTAAGCACCCAAAGGGCCTTTCCAGAGGAGAAATAAGAAAACAACTACCGTTCCAGATAAATTATAAAACCCTTCAAAGACGTTTGTCTGATCTGATAGAAAAAGGTCAGATAAATAGGGCTGGAAATAGAAAATCTACCAGATATTATCCCTTAGAAGCAACGAGTATTAGCAATAAAGGACAAATTGTCCTTAAAAATAAAGAGATCTTTAGCCAAAATAGCTTAAACATACTTAAATTCCTAGATAGACCTGTACATTCTCGTAAATTGGTGTCCTATAAAAGAGAATTTATTGAAAGCTATGATCCCAATGTAACCTATTATGTCCCTAAAGACATGCACGAGTCTTTATCATCAAAGGGAAGGCTGTTTGAAAGAGCCCTGGTGGCTGAAACTTATAGCAGGAGGTTGATTTATGAAAGATTATTAATTGATCTTTCTTCTAATTCCAGTCGACTAGAGGACAATACCTATTCATTGCATGATACGGAAAAATTATTGCAAGAAGGCATCTCTACTGATGGAAAGATGACAGAAGAAGCAGTTATGATATTGAACTACAAGGAGGCAATTTCATATTTGGTTGATAACACCCAAGAAATTGGTTTGAACAGTTTCACAATTTTGAATCTTCATAACCTGCTTTCCCAGGATTTGATAATTAACCCCCAAGCAAGGGGAAATATTCGACAAATTGAAGTTTCAATCGACAAATCCAGTTATCAACCCTTAGTTAATCAATTTGAATTGAAGCAGTTATTTGAACTTGTTCTCTTAAAGGCAGGGAAAATTCAAAATCCATTCGAACAGAGTTTCTTTATTCTGGTACATTTGTCTTATTTGCAAGCTTTTGAAGATGCAAACAATCGAACCTCCAGGCTTGCCTGTAATATCCCATTCATCAAAAACATGTTTTGTCCGCTAAATTTTACAGATATCCCCAGTGATGGATATTTAGGTGCACTTTTGACTATCTATGAGAAAAACGAAATTGAACCAATGCTGGATCTATTTTGTTGGGCTTATTCACGTTCTTGCCAAAAATTACGAGTGTTGATAGAAACCACGAATGAAATTGACCCCTACAGGATCAAAACGCGTAAACATAGGAGGAGGGTAATGGGGGATATTATTCGTTTTGACTATCATGGTAAGAGGTTAGAAGAACATATAGAAAGTTACTGTGGTTCTAGGGAACTTCAAGAATCTGATAAATTTATGGCCATCACTCTGACGGAATTAGATTTCCTGCATGAAGGAAATATAGTCGGATTAGGTGTTTCACCAGAGGAGTTTAATTCCTGGTTGGAAAAGAAGAAAAAGAATGGGTAGTACCACTCAAAATTACTGATTTATGGCTGTCTTCAATCAACCGATTCATAAACAACACTGGTGGTTATGTAGTTGACATCAAAATCCCTGTCCGAAATTGACCATTCCGAGAAAAAGGGGTTGTATACAAATCCTTTCAAATCAACCATATCAAGTCCTGCAGTACCAAGCATCGTCTTCAATTCTTCAGGTTTGACAAATTTGCCCCAATCATGAGTACCAACAGGGAGCATCCGCAGAAAATACTCTGCTCCAACAATCGCCATCATGAAACTCTTGGCATTCCTGTTCAGAGTTGAACAAATAAACATACCCTCATCGGTTAGGAGTTTGCGACATGAAAAAAGAAATTCCTGCGGGTCATGAACATGCTCAATAACCTCCAGGCAAAGTACAACATCGAATTTAACATCAGTTTCGGCAAGTTCCTCGGAGGATGTTTTCTCGTACTTGATATCCAGACCGAGATTTCTGGCATGTTCTTTGGCAACAAGAACATTTTTTTCAGCCACGTCAATTCCATGCACATTTGCTCCCAATCGTGCCATGGGTTCTGTTAGCAATCCCCCACCACAACCGATATCCAGAATACTTAATCCCTTGAAAGGCAAGGTCTCTGCTAGGTCCCTGTCAAATTCCAGCATGATTTGGCTGTTTATATAATCAAGACGGGTTGGATTCATCTGATGAAGCGGTTTGAATTTTCCTTTGGGATTCCACCATTCTTCAGCCAGGGAATTGAATTTCCTGACCTCAGATTCATCAACCGATTTCGAAACCGATGTTTCCTGTTTATTGGTTGTCATATGAAAAACGTGTTGCAAGCCTTAAATTCAAAGTTCGAAATTACCAAAGTGAATGGTTCAATTCCTAAACATACCATTCGGTTAGGCAAATTTCCTTACAAAAATTCATAGGTAATTGTGCATCTTTCGAGCACTAGATTTGATCGTTGTTTAAATAATCCTTGACCTGATTCCAAGCATAGGCCAGATGCTCACATAATCTTTCCTCGGCAGCGTCCGGGTCTCTCATCAGTATCGCATCAAATATCTTTTGATGAGCTTCAAAGTTGATTTGGTTTTTTTCCTTGCAGGATGGCATTAATAACCATCGTGGTGATAACCATGCTGTGTAGGCTCGATGAATGGCTGGTAATACCGGATTTTGGGGGATCTGATACAGTATGGAATGGAATGCCATATCCGTTTGATAGAATAACTCGCTATTCCCAATAGCTTCCCTATTGTTTGCCAAAGCCTGCTTTAAGGCAAGGATATCTTCCTTTGTAGCATCTGTTGCAGCTCTGCGTACAAGTATTGACTCAATCAAAACTCTTGTATCATAAAGATACTTGACGCTTCCAGGCTCAACCAGGATACGAGAAACAACATCATTGATAGTGTCAAAGGCTGCATCAAAGTTGGATTTGCGTACAACTGGACGAAAACGATGACGAGCTTCAACCAGGCCCTTGTTTGCCAGTGCGAGTATGGCTTCTCGGACAACCGTACGACTGACTCCAAGAGTCTCTACAATCTTGCGTTCGGTAGGTAAGGGGTCTCCTTCCTTCAATTGTCCGGTATTGATTAATTCAACAAAATGGCGAATGAGTTCATCCGCAGCCCTGTTGGTTGCTATCTTTTCATCCGGACAATCAAAACTGGTTGTATTTTTCATCGATAATTTCTAAGACAGAATTACAATTTGAGTAGTTTGGTCATACTAAACCATACATTCACTTAATGGAATCAATGATTTATTTTCAAATAAATAATATAGGAATATGTCAATCCTAACACAATTTGAAACCAACCATTTCAGGGTTCCTCTTGTCGAAGTGCTAACGGATGCAAAACACGGGGATCATACCCATTTCGAATTGATTACAGTCACCTTGCAATTGCAGGATGGATCTGAGGGTACAGGTTATACATATACCGGGGGACGCGGTGGACAGGCGATAAAATCCCTGCTTGAACATGATATAAAGCCCTTTCTGATCGGAAAGGATACAACTGATGTTGAGAAACTCCATGATGAAATGCAATGGCATTTACATTACGTGGGACGCGGTGGTATCGTCTCCTTTGCAATTTCTGCCGTCGATATTGCATTATGGGATATCAGGTGCAAGAAGGCTGGCCAACCGCTTTGGAAACTGGCTGGTGGGAATTCTGACCGATGCCGGGTCTATGCCGGGGGGATTGATTTGAATTTTTCCCTGCCAAAGCTTCTTGATTCGATTCGAGGGTATATTGACAAGGGATTCAATGGAGTCAAAATAAAGGTGGGCCTACCAACACTGGAAGAGGATATTCAAAGAGTGAAGGCCGTCAGGGAGATGATTGGACCAGATATGGCCTTTATGGTGGATGCCAACTATGCTTTGTGCGAAAGTAGGGCTCTGGCGGCAGCCGAGGCTTTCAAACCTTACAACATCCTTTGGTTTGAAGAACCAATAATACCGGATGATTATATGGGATATGGCCGGTTGGCTGAACATTCTGGTATTCCTTTGGCAATGGGGGAAAACCTACACACCATTCATGAATTCGAATATGCCTTCAAAGACTCAAAACTAAGCTTTATCCAGCCTGATGCCTCAAATTGTGGAGGGATAACCGGCTGGCTGCGGGTTGCTGAGCTTTCCCGGCAAAATGATATTTCCGTCTGTAGTCACGGCATGCAGGAATTGCATGTGAGCCTGGTTTCGGGACAATCCAATTCCGGCTGGTTGGAGGCCCATTCATTTCCCATTGACCAATATACAATTTGCCCATTGAAGCTGGAGAATCATCTTGCAGTAGCACCCAATGTTCCCGGTATCGGGGTGATCTTCGACTGGGACAAACTTTACCCACACATTAGTATGAGTTAAGATTATGAATGAAACATACACAGCCGCCTTTTACCGCGGCAACCGTACCTTCACCATTGAAAGACAGCCAATGTCAAATCCCAAATCAGGAGAGGTGTTGATCCGGGTCAGTTATTGTGGAATTTGCGGTACAGACATGCATGCATTCCATGGTAATATGGATGAACGGATAGGTTTTGAACGGATTATCGGACACGAAATGTCCGGAACGGTCGTGGCGATAGGTAAGGATTGCAACAATATAGAACCAGGGAACAAGGTTGTTGTCCGCCCACTTGACCATTGTAGCAATTGCCCTGCCTGTCATGCCGGACTCAGCCATATTTGCCACAAGCTAAAAATCCTTGGACTTGATTCCCACGGTGCGATGCAGGAATTTTGGAAGGTTCCAGCCCATACCGTCCATTTATTGCCCGATGATATTCAAATGGATCTTGCTGCAATGATTGAACCTCTGGCAGTGGCCTGTCATGATGTAAGATTGTCGGAACTCAAGATGGGGGAAGATGTTCTTGTCATCGGAGGTGGTCCAATCGGAGCTTTGGTAGCCTTGATGGCAAGGGAAGCCGGCGGTAAAGTCGTAATATCCGAAATCAATCCCCATCGTACAGCGGTTTTGGAAAAATTGGAATTTGATATTATCAATCCTTCCGAACAGGATCTTGTGGTCGAAATGAATGAAAGAACTTCGGGAAAAGGTATTGATGTTGTTTTTGAGGTATCAGGCTCCCAGGCTGGCGTAGATGCCATGACAGCTGTTGCTGCTACTCGGGCACGATTGGTTTTGGTTGCCATTCATGCCGTGAAACCGAAGATTGACCTGTTCCAATTTTTCTGGCGGGAGTTGGAATTGATGGGAGTGAGGGTTTATGAACCGGAAGATTATGAAATGGCAATTGATATAATTACCAGCGGCAAAGTTGATGTTGGTTCATTGATAACCGATGTTAGATCCTTATCCGAGATCCAGTCGGCATTTGAAGATTTGGATCAGAATCCTTCGGCAATGAAAACACTGATAACTATGGGAAATTAATTATGAAGGCATCGTCCCTGTTTGATTTATCCGGCAAAATTGCCCTGGTTACAGGCTGTCGCCGAGGTATTGGTAAAGGCATGGCCGAGGCATTGGCAAGTGCTGGTGCTGACATAATAGGTGTGAGTGCTTCCCTGGAGGAATCGGGAAGTGATATCGAAAAAGCCGTTTTGGATTATGGTCAAAAATTCACCGGTTATCAATGTGACTTCGGACAGCGGAATTCAATTTATGAATTTTTGGATCAGTTTCAGGGGAACAATAATATTCCCGACATACTGGTAAACAATGCCGGTACCATCAGGCGGGAACCGGCTGCATGGCATCCTGACGACTGGTGGGATGAGGTCTTGGAGGTCAACCTGACGGCACAATTCATCCTGAGTCGTGAAATAGGAAAAAAAATGGTGGAAAGGGGAAGTGGTAAAATCATTTTTACTGCCTCCCTGCTAACCTTCCAGGGAGGAATTAACGTTCCCGGGTATTCAGCTTCCAAGGGTGGGGTTGGACAGTTGACCAAGGCTCTTGCCAATGAATGGGCCGGCAAGGGTGTTAATGTCAATGCCATCGCACCAGGTTATATTGAAACCGATAATACAATGGCCCTGCAAAAGGATAAAGACCGATACCAGGCTATATTGGAACGAATTCCAGCCGGCCGGTGGGGCAAACCCGATGATTTTGCAGGTCCTGTCGTGTTTCTAGCTTCATCCGCCTCAAATTATGTGAATGGTGAAATTCTTACGGTGGATGGCGGTTGGATGGGTAGATAAGACCTTTTTCACTACGGGTTTCTCACAATCATCTTAAAGACATTACCCAAGAAGGAAACCACGGTTTTTTCACATTAATTTATCTGTAAAACTTAATTGCACTTTCCTTTTAAATAAATACTTTAATCATACCAAAACATTATTTTCGCTGAAAGGCGATAGGTGTCTTATCAATTTATTTACGGAGGAAAAAATGAATCCCACAAAAATCTTGGGTATAATTGCATCAGTATTCCTGATGATTGCAGGATCGGCCATGTCGACCTCTGCACAGACTTTTCTGAGAATTCAAACACACTTTTCCCCTGAAACACTTTCAGGGCAAATGGCGGCAGAATTCCTTGAAGACATCAAGGCCATGTCCAATGGTGAAATTGAAGTAGAAATGTTTTATGCATCAGCTGTTGTCAAATCGGCTGAAACCTTTGATGCTGCAGCCACAGGAATTCTTGACTGTGACATGACAGGTGGTGCCTATCAAACAGGTAAGAATCCGGCATTCCAATTTGCTGGAGACCTGGCAGGTGGTTATACCAATCCTTACCAGCAGATGGCATGGCTGCTTCATGGTGGAGGATATGACAAGCTCAATAATCTCTACAATGATCACAACATGGAATTCATCGGTTGGTGGATCCCCGGACCGGAATCACTCTCTTCCACCCGCCCGATCCGCGGTGTTGATGATTTCAAGGACTGGAAATTCCGTTCACCTCCGGGCATGATGACAATGGTATTCAAAAACCTTGGTGCCTCGCCGATCGTCATGGACTTCAATGAAATCTTCACGGCCCTTGAAACTGGCATTATTGATGGTGCAGATGCCGCCAACCTGACGAACAACGTTGGACTTGGCCTCTACGACATTGCAGAACATACAAACTATCCCGGTTTCCATTCAATGCCGGCCGACCATCTTACGTGTCGAAAGGATGTCTGGGAAGCAATGCCGGCTCATCATCAGGCAATTCTGAAGGTTGCCATGCAGGCATTGGCACTTCGCAACGCAACTGCCAACGAAGTTAATAATGCCAGAACGGCCAAGGAACTTCGTGCCAAGGGTATCAACCTCTACGAATGGTCAGAGGAAGAACTCAACAAGTACAGGGCAGCCGTTAAATCAGGTTGGACTGAATTTGCAACCACACCGGAAGCAAAGGACCTTCTCAACAGTCACATCGAATTCCTGGTTGACTTGGGCTTGATGCAGCAATAGTAATTAAAGCAATTTAACTTGCTTTGTGGCGGCAGAATCATATTGTTTCTGCCGCCTTGATTTTTCAGGACTTCTCATGGATTATGGCTGATGCAAATTACAAGGATAACCAGCCATGTTCTTCAATATGATCTTCCTGAAAAACTAGGATATTCACAGCAATATTATTCCAGGCGATCTGCCCATCTGGTCCGGATTGATACGGACGAAGGTATTACCGGTTGGGGCGAATGCTTTGGCCCTGGAAACATAGCGATCGCCAACAAGGGTATTGTTGAAGGTGTCATTCAACCTCTTGTATTGGGTGAAGATCCACTTGATCGGGATGTGATATGGCACAAGTGTTACAACCTCATGCGTGATCATGGGCAAAAGGGGATGCCACTGCAGGCCCTGTCGGGAATAGATATTGCATTGTGGGACATTGCAGGCAAGGTTGCCGGACTACCGATACACAAGTTGATTGGGGGTTCTCATCGAAGCGATGTTTCGGCTTATGGTTATGGCATGATGCTGCGCCCCGAACAGCCACGGGAACTTGTTTCCCGTTTCAGGGATGAAGCCAATTCATTGAAGGAGATGGGATTTACGGCAATAAAAATGAAAGTGGGTATTGGATCAAAAAATGATATTTCCCTTGTCGAGGCGGTTCGGGATGCAGTTGGTGATGATCTTGCTCTCATGGTGGATGCCAATCACTGTTATACAACCAGTGAGGCATTTCAAGTGGGTCATGCTCTTGAAGACCTTGATATATACTGGTTCGAGGAACCGGTTGCACCGGAAGATCTTCGGGGTTACCGGGAATTGAGGGAAGGATTGAAAGTCAATATTGCCGGTGGTGAGGCCGAATACAGCCGTTGGGGCTGGTTGAATTTGCTGGAATCACGTGGATTGGATATAGCCCAGCCTGAAGTTTGTGCTCTGGGAGGGATAACGGAATATCTACGTGTACTTGCCTTGTGTCATGCGCATTTTACACCAGTGGTAAATCATGTATGGGGTTCAGCCATTGCACTGGCTGCAAATTTGCAACTGTTAGCATCCATACCCCCTCTACCGGGTGGCTTACATCCATGGCAACCGATGCTGGAATTTGATACAACAAACAACAGGTTCATTGAGGATTTGCTAAAGAGACCGCTTGGTATTAAAG
>CAZHIL010000251.1:0-3845 GCA_964532985.1 uncultured Albidovulum sp.
TTGTTGATATCCATACAATAGGTGAAAACAGTGCCGATTACACCTTTTCAAGGGAAGCAATGTGATGGTTTGGGGGGCTTGAAACCTGACTGTTGGTGGGGTTGGTGCTATGAGTCTTTAATTAGTTGCTTTGGTATAACAACCCAGTCGGGATTAGATTTATCAGGATGCTTGATGCAAGGTCGAGGTCAAAGTATGTTTCAAGGTTAATTTAAAAAACTTACTTCGATGACTCAATCAGATATGCTATCAGGTTAGCTCTATCGTTATCCTTCTTCAAACCTGCAAAAACCATCTTTGTTCCGGGTACGTATTTTTTTGGATTAACCAGAAAATCACTTAATTGTTGAATTGTCCAATTGCCCTCAAACTCGGCCATGGAAGAAGAATATTTGAAATCCGAAACAGCACCCACAGGTCTGTCGATAATTTGGAAAAGGTGTGGTCCTACGGAGTTTTGGCCATCTTCAAGCTTATGACATGCCTGACATTTAGTAAATACTCTTTTCCCCTTGGTGACATCCGCTGAAGCCAAAAGCTCAGTAATATCAACCGGTTCTGTCTCAACCTCAGTGTCTTCCACTTCTTCCAATGCCACCAACTCGACAACACCAGGATTGTGGCTTTCGACATGATATATTGACTCGGCTGCCCATAAACCAAATAGAAAAAACAGCATTGCTCCGCAAAGAGCTGCCACTATTTTGGTTGAGGTCATTGTATCAAGCATTAAATGATCCAAATTTTAGAAATTATTGTTTGCAGTCCTATGTAATGTAACTGCACCCAAATATGCAACATCTAGTAAAAATTTCTAGATTGGAAAATATTGAAAAATGAGTGTTTAAGTTGAAAAAAATAATTTCATTCCAGGGAGAGGAGGGAGCCTATTCACATGAGGCGTGTCGTCAGGCACGACCAAATTGGAACTATTTACCCTGTATTTCATTTGAAGATGCCATTTCGGCAGTGTTGAACAATAAATCTGAAGAGGTTATGCTTCCCGTCGAGAACTCCATTTATGGCAGGGTGGCAGATATACACAAACTACTGCCGGAATCAGGGCTTTTCATCAATGATGAGGTTTTTGTAAGGATTGAAATCAATCTTATGGTCCTTCCTGGTACTTCACTGGAAGAGGTAAAATATGCCTACAGCCATCCTGTACTCCTTGGGCAGTGCAAAAAATTCCTCAAGCAGCATGATATAATACCTTTAACCTCTGCCGATACTTCAGGTTCTGCAAGGTTGATTTCAGAAAAACAAGATCCTTCCTACGCAGCCTTGGCTTCCAACCTAGCAAGCCAGATATACAATTTGCAAATTATCCAAAAGAACATTGAAGATGCCCATTTCAACCGGACTCGGTTCATAATCATGTCAAAAAATAGAAAATTGGAAAGAAGGAGTGAAAGCATGATGACCTCCTTTGTCTTTTCGGTTCGAAACATTCCGGCCTCCCTATACAAAGCCATGGGAGGATTCGCTACCAATAATGTGAATATGGTCAAGCTTGAAAGTTACATGGTTGGTGGTTCCTTTAATGCCACTCAGTTTTTTGCTGAAATAGAGGGTCATCCCGAAGATGAGGGTGTCGCTCTGGCATTGGAAGAACTAAAATTCTTTACTGATTACCTGGAAATTATCGGGGTTTATCCTGCCCATAAGGCCAGGTTGGAAGTGAACTCCAAAACTTGAAAATTTTTTTATGGGAATTCAGAGTCCCTATTTCTTGAATAAATCCACCTTTCGCCGTTTGGGCAACCTTGCTAATCGATCGCTAACACACCATTGATTATAGTGAATTCTAACCATTCAAATTATGGTGCCTTTTAGCCATTTTTTAATCAGGAATTCTGCAATGGAGCCCTTGCGGGGAAGTGAGATATCCGTCCTGCTTCCATCATAGATGTCCATGACTTTTTCTCGTTCGAGCCAAATGGCATTTTCAATTTCATTTTTCTGGGGATTGATTGTGTCATTCCTTGCCTCGCCCCTGCACCCAATCATCAAGGACGTTGGAAAGGGCCATGGCTGAGATGAAAGATAACTTACGTTTTCCACAAAAATTTCAGTTTCTTCATAAACTTCCCGGACTACGGCAGTTTCAATTGATTCACCTGGTTCCATGAAACCTGCCAAGAGGGAAAACATTCCCTCGGGCCAATGATATGACCTTCCCAACAAAACCTTGTTTTGTCGCAAAATCAGCATGATGACAACAGGATCACATCTTGGAAAATGTTCGGATTTACAGGCAGGGCAAATCCTTGACCAGCCTCCATTCTTGATGTTCGAAGAATGACCGCAAAACGAACAATACCTATGAGTGTAATGCCATCCCAATAATGCCTTTCCGATGGCCAGCAATTCTGCCAGGAGTGTTTCCTGAAGATAGGGCAGGAGCATTCTGAGGCCCTTGAAATAATATTCAGGAAAATCGGGGTGTTGATATTGGGAAGGGTCAAACAGCCTATTCTCGACAACATTTACAGTTAACGGGGTATTATCCCTTGTAATATCCCCTGCAAAATAATCAGTCCCATCACAAGTACCCAGATATACCCTTGTTCCCAATGTTTTGATCAGTTTCTTATCTGGTAACAGAAAAACCGGGTTGGACTGATTGTCCACCATCGGCATGCCCTTCCAAAAAAGCAACAAACGGGAATCTTTTCCGAGGACAGCATTTTCAAGAAAATCTGCATCCGAACGTTTATCAATTTTACGTTCAAGTCGTGATGGTCTGGCAAAGGTTGCAAAATCATTAAAATTCATGTGGTACATTATCTCTTTTCGGTTATTGCAATCAAAGGATGAAATTTCACCATTTCATCGAATTTGAATTCAATAGCACACGTATTTAAGCCATTTGAATCCTTGAGAAAATCAACCACCATACTATTTTTACTCAGGAGAGATTGAATCAGGTGTTCACATTACGAACCCGGTCAGGTCTGAAAGGAAGCAGCCGTAGTAATCACTGAATGGGTTGAATTTCAATCTCTCGCTGAACCGATAAACCTTCAACCCCTCACCACATAAAACTAATTTTGCCAAAATGATTCATTTCGAATTAATTTTTCAATCTCTGTTTGATGCCTAAAGTATGACAATCCGAATGACAGTACGGCTAAAATCAAGTTGATCGAGTCTTATACACTCAAGTGAAACTCTTTAAATTTTTGACGATACCCATTAATAGTTTATCAATTGAGAAATATTATCGTCCTGATTAGTGAGGCTTAGTGAGTGATTTTATAAACCCGATTAAACAATCCCTGTTTGATTTTTTGAGTGAATTAAAATCGAACAATAATCGGGATTGGTTTGCTGATAACAAGCATCGTTATATTTCCGACGTGCGTGATCCATTGCTTGAGTTTATTTATCATTTCGGTGAACCACTTGGCCAAATAAGTCCGCATTTCATTGCTGATTCCCGACCGAATGGAGGCTCACTGTTCAGAATTTTCCGTGATGTGCGGTTTTCCAAGAACAAGGAACCTTACAAAACCAATGCTGGAGTTCATTTTAGGCATATTGATGGCAAGAATGTGCATGCTCCAGGGTTTTATCTTCACCTTGAACCTAGCAACTGTTTTGCCGGTTGTGGGGTATGGAGACCGGATGGTGTGGCCCTCAAGCAAATCAGGGATGAAATCGTAGACAATCCCAAAAACTGGACGGATATAATCAGCGAGAAAAATTTTCAGAACATTTTTGATTTTCATGGGGAAAAACTGAAACGGCCTCCCAAGGGTTATGATTCCGAACACCCACAGATTGAGGACCTGAAACGAAAGAGTTTTATTGTGCTTAGCAATTTGAAGGAAGACCAAATC
>CAZHIL010000252.1:0-6891 GCA_964532985.1 uncultured Albidovulum sp.
TACACTGGATCGATTCTACCCTCAATGGAGGTGTAACTACCCTGATTTCTGCTGGTGAGGTCCATATGCCCGGTAGGCCCAAAGACATAGTTGGACTTAAGGCCATGGCCATAGCTGCCCAAAGATGGTATGAAAACTTTCACCCATCTGGAGTAAAGGTTCTTGCCGGTGCCCCGGTAATTGAGCATGGCATGGAGGAAGAAGATTTCAAGCAATTGTCAGATGCTGGTGTCAAATTATTGGGAGAAGTAGGCTTGGGATCTGTTAAGGATGGCCCCACTGCCAAAAAAATGGTTCAATGGGCCAGAAAATATGGCATGCAAAGTACCATTCACACCGGAGGTCCCTCAATCCCCGGGTCAGGTCTTATAGACAAGGATGTTGTGCTGGAGGCCGATACAGATGTAATTGGTCACATTAATGGTGGTCATTCTGCTTTACCGGACGACCAAATAGTTTGCTTGTGTGAATCCTGTCAACGTAGCCTGGAAATCGTGCACAATGGGAATGAACGTGCCGCAATATTAACACTAAATACGGCAAGGGAACTTGATCAACTGGATAGGATTATTTTGGGTACAGATGGACCGGCTGGATCAGGTGTTCAACCACTTGGGATTCTGAGAATGATTGCTTTTCTGTCCAGTTTCGGAAATATTCCAGCAGAAGTTGCATTCTGCTTTGGTACGGGAAACACTTCTCGCAACAGGAATTTGGATGTCGGACTGATGGAGGTCGGTTATTGTGCAGACTTCGTATTAATGGATCAAGCCCAACATTCCCCCGGTGACAATCTTCTAGCTTCTGTAGAACAGGGGAACCTACCAGGTGTTGGGATGACCATTATAGACGGAATTGTCAGATCTCAAAGAAGCAGAAACACGCCTCCAGCCAAGAAACTTCCCCAAATTATCTGAAGTTTGATCTGGAGAACTGAAGAAATCTTAATTTTGTCAGGACTGATGAATGATTTCAAAAAAAAATCTTGTTGTTCAGAGAATGTTAATTAATATTGAAATACTTTATAACATTTGTTATAACATCTATCGAAAACTAGGAGATGATTATGACACGTTTGAAAGTTACAACAGTTGGCAATTCTGTAGGTGTCGTACTTCCCAAAGAAGTGCTTGCCAGACTGCGTGTTGAAAAAGGAGATCTACTTTATACCACTGAAACTCCCAATGGCATTGAATTGAGTGCGTATAATCCCACATTCGCCGAACAAATGGATACGGCTGAAGCCATTCTGCGTGATAATCGTGATGTGCTCAAGAAGTTAGCTGATTAATGGCAGAGCCAAAGTGGATTCTCGATGAAGTAGTAGTTGCTATCCATCGAAGGCAAATCGCTGAACATGGCGGTATTGATGGTGTACGAGATAAAAGGCTGCTCGAATCCACTGTTATCAGGCCAAGAAATTTATTTCACTTTGGTGACCCCAAACCTTACATAGCTGAAATTGCTGCTGCTTATGCTTATGGCATTGCCCACAACCATGCCTTTGTTGATGGAAACAAAAGAACTGCCTTGGTTATATACCTTCTTTTTCTTAAACTTAATGGTATAAAACTGAAAGCAGATGCTTCTGATAAATACCAGCTGTTTATGAAACTGGCATCTGGTGAACTGACGGAAGTAGAGTTAGCAAGTTGGATTGCTTGAAACTCCGAGTCCTTATTTTAATGGGTTTGTTAGAGTTTTTATCATAAGTCTAATTACTTAGAATATTCTCTAAAATGCAGGACAGAATCACCCATCTTTGGTACAAATAATGGTCTAAATTTGTAAAAAGCCGACTAGAATTTTCATTTTTTGTGACCTTTGATTCAAGTTCTTAGTTCATATTTAATTACTTCTGTAAAAAATTATGAAACTTATATCCTCACAATTATATTTGGTAATTCGGAATTAATTCACTTTATTGACATCGTACACTCATGACAATCAGAGAAGCAAAGGCCCTCTTGGCATCATATCCCTTCCCATTGGATAAGGTTGTTCTTGTATTCATAATTTTATTCCTCGGGATTGTACTATTCGATATCGAACAAGTTCCTGAAAGTATTAGATTCTTATTTGCTTCGCTAGGGTTTATCTTTCCCTTTCTGGTATTGTCCGTTGTTATAGCTGGGGGTGCAAAAGCCACGGGACTGGATCAGCAAATTGCAACTGTATTTGCTGGACATGCGAGGAAAATGATTGTTGCGGCAGCAATTTTTGGTGGACTTTCACCTTTTTGCTCATGCACCGTAATACCCCTGATAGCTGGCTTGTTGCAGGCTGGTGTTCCGCTGGCACCCGTAATGGCCTTTTGGATTTCCTCACCCCTTATGGATCCTGAAATGTTTGTCCTTCTATCTGCGGTTCTAGGGATTGAATTTACGATTGTCAAAACCATAGCAGCAATTGTCCTAGGACTGGGTGCAGGGTTTGCCACGCATGCTTTGGTTCAGCGTGGTCTGTTTACCAATCCTCTGCGTGAAGAAGCAGTAACCGGGTTTAGTGGTTGTAGCACTTCTACAAGAAGCAACAAAAAAATTGTTTGGGCCTTTTGGAAAGATGATGAAAGGAGAGATTCCTTTATTGCAGAATCAAAAACTACCGGATGGTTTCTTTTCAAATGGTTGACACTGGCCTTTTTGATCGAAAGCCTCATGGTTGCTTATATACCACCTGAATTTGTTGGCAATTATCTTGGTGCCAACAGTGAATGGTGGTTGATTCCAACTGCAGCTTTAGTAGGTGTACCAGCCTATTTGAATGGATATGCCGCAATCCCGATGGTTGGAGGTCTTGTCGATATGGGAATGTCATTGCCTGGAGCCCTTACTTTCATGGTTGCAGGTGGTGTCAGCAGTCTTCCTGCCTCAATGGCCGTTTTTGTACTGGTCAGGCGCAATCTATTTGTCTGGTACCTGATTTTGGGTTTTGTTGGTTCAATCCTTTCAGGATTTGGATATCTGATATTTCTGCAACTTGTTGGGTAAAGTATTTACATCTTATTTTAAAATAGTTAAATTTTTTCTAACTTGATAATGATGGAATTTTTCTATTCTTTCAGTTGTTCTGAGATATGATTTGAGAACCCCAAATACAAAAGTCTCTAGAACAATTATACAGGTTTATATTCCTTGTTGATTACTCATTGAATCATGAGGGATGAAAATTTACAAATTGGTAGCTCGACACATGATCAATAAATTACTTGACTCAAGAATCAGTCAAACCTTGGGGAGACGAGTATGAGTGCAGTAAAGGAATTGAGAAAAACTCTTAATGGGCATAAATTTGGTACAGTACTTGCTGACCCACCATGGAGGTTCACTAATCGTACAGGCAAGGTTGCCCCTGAACATCAAAGATTGAATCGTTATGGCACTCTTTCACTTGATGAGATAGCAGAACTGCCTGTCAAGCAATTCATGAATAACACCTCTCATTGTTATCTGTGGTGCCCAAACGCCATGTTACCTGATGGACTTCGTATTCTTGAAGCTTGGGGGTTCGAGTACAAAACTAATCTGATTTGGCACAAGATCAGAAAGGATGGGGGACCTGACGGGCGAGGAGTAGGATTTTACTTCCGCAATGTGACTGAGTTGGTATTGTTTGGTGTACGTGGAAAGAAAGCAAGGACACTTGCTCCAGGCCGTAGACAAGTCAACTTTATGGCGACCCGAAAACGTGAACATTCGCGTAAACCTGACGAACAATACGAAATTATTGAGGCGTGCAGTTGGGGACCATATCTTGAACTTTTTGGGCGAGGACAGCGTGAAGGTTGGACTGTGTGGGGTAACCAAGCAGATGCAGACTATCAGCCTGATTGGCCAACCTATTCTTATAACTCAGCAAATTCTGTTGCAACTTGATGAGTACCAGTAAAACTGCCGATGAAAAATTCTTGGTTGATGGTATTTTTCCATCAACTATCCGAGATAAATTTGAGATCCATAGTTATAGGGGTGCTGCAACAATATTGGCAAAAAACTATCCCGATCAATTCAAAGATATTATTGAGGTATTGGAAAAATTTGAAATTACTACTTCCATGATTCGAATGCCTGGAGGAAGTAAGGGACTAATTGCCAAGTATGTAGATGAGTTGTTCGAAGACACAGATTGGCGGGAAACTCAAATTACTGCAGACCTTCATGTAAAACTTTTGTCGCCTCATGGAAACGAGACTCTCCGTGATTACATTCGTAAAGGATACCTTTCTGGACATCGAATCGACTTCGTGAATGGTAAAGTTGCACTGGATTTTGAGTGGAATAGTAAGGATCAGACATATGACAGAGATCTCTATGCTTTATCTGCATTCCATTCCGCAGGTGCAATTGATGTTGGAATTTTGTTAACAAGAGGTAACCAGCTTGATATAAATTTCATGCGTAGTTTGGGTAAAGTACTAACTAAAACTGGTGAAGAAGGTAGCAATGATGTCTACAAAAAGTTCGGTGCATCTACTACATTTATGGGAAAACTCCTTTACCGTCTTGAAGCAGGTAGAAATGGAGGATGTCCAATTTTGGCATTAGGCATTACTCCAAAGTGTGTTACTTTCGATTAGGAATAATTAATAATTAAATTGGTTCTTCGTCCAAAATGGTAGGCAATTCACCTGTCGACACCCTTAGGATATAGGTTCAGACCAACAAATTCTGTCATGACTGTGTCTTGTTGCAATCGCGGACTTTATGTAGCCGTTACTCCTTCCCCATGGGGAGATACTCATGGCTGGCAAACTCTCTGGAATGCAATGGTTTCAGTTTCTTCTTCAAAAGTGTGTTGCCTACATTCAATAAATATCTTTTGGGTATTATCCTTTTCCCAGTAAGGGAAGATGGTTTGTGATGAAAACACTCTTGCCTTTTAACATAAGCAATACATTTGAAACATATGAACCTACCTTAAGGACGAAGACCCTAAAAATTTAACATAATGGAGATAAGGAATTTATTCGAACTGGATTCTTATTACAATTTGCCGTGTTATCGAATGGAATAAATTAGACGGGCAGTTGAAGGCCCACTTCTAATCATTCTCTGCTGTAATTTATCTAAGCCCATCCTTACCCTTGACATCCCTGGCCTCAAGTCCTCCTACTCTAGGGAATGGTCGCCCGCTGTCGGTAACAGCTACTGCTACCATGATTTCATCACCTTTGGGTGCATCACATAGCCTGACCTCCATGCCATCAAAATGTGATCTTACATAGGCTGCATCCTTATGACCCAAGGGGATATCAAGGGTTTGTCCCATAGAACCCATTTTCTTGGTCGAAGGTACCAATGCAGCTCCTTTGGAAACTTCCTTGCGCAAGGGTGCTCCCAGTTTGGGATGAAGAATAGCAGCTGCATGTTCGAGTTCACCCAATTCGCCAACCATCGCTGACTTGCCATAACTCTCGGCTTGTTCAGGTTTTATACCCAATGCACTTACACACTGTTTACCCAACAACCCTCCCAGTTCTTCGCCAATTTCAATCAAATCCGTCAAATCATCCTTGAATTTCCCGGCCAGGGGATTTGAAACTACCGCAATGGCTGCCGCTTTTCGTGTAGGTGGGGATACTTCCCTACCCATTTCCGAATGTGTTTCTTCAGCTACGACAGTAATTTTTCTGATATTAGCTTTCATTACCTTCTCCTAAAAATTTTATTCGGTCAGATGTTGGAATGATGGTCCTACCAGCCTGAATGAATTCTGCAAAAACATGGCAACAGACTTGATTTTACCATCATTCAAAAGTTCTTGTGCAAATTGATTACCTCTTGATAGGGCCAATTCAACATCATGAGAATCCAAATTGTCACACGCTATCACGACATTCTGATTTATCAAATCGGAATCATCAACAATTTCTTCCGCAGGCATTCTGGTGATTTCGGGATGTTCAGGGATATCAACATAATTCGCAATCAGGGTCGCCGCAACATCAGCATCACTGGCATTAGCGGCAAGAACCGTTACAGAATCCGCGATCCCCATGGACAGGCTTCTTCCACCTTTCCCACTGGTCGCAATACCGCCAATTTCCAGACCACCAAATAATTCGATTTGACCTAATCCGATATTGTTCAATTGCTTGATATCCACGGTGAATTTTTCTCCCCTGCCCAAATATATGCTGATATCTCCTCCATTGTTGACATATGCCTTGGTCAGGGTTGTATCATTGAGCATGCAGGAAAGTATCTCATCTGCAACAGCACCGGCTACTGCAGCCATTGGTGTAACAAATACCCTCCGAGCATATGGCCAAGTGGACTTGTACATTCTTCTTGCGACTTGACCCTTGGGTGGATTGAATACCGAACTGATGGGAGTTTTCAACAATGGTAGTTCTGCAACCAACTCTTCAAGGACACTCTCGAACCTTTTTGTTGCGTTGAAATAGGCTTTTCTGACAAAATCCTGCTTCTTTGCTTCAGCCTTGATAATGAGATCGATTGGACCATGATGCAGGTGAAGCCTGTCCCCACCGATCATCGTTGCTGTCATCGTCATGGCAGTAAATTAATAAGATATTTAGACCAGTCTTATTTCAGAATTCAGCACGCTTTCAATCGGCTGGACATAATCCAGATGGCCTCCGAGATCCTTGTAATCACTATAGCTCAATGTGAATTCAATTGGTGCAACCAAGGCTGGTGTTGGAACATATCCAAATGAATTGTCCGGCATTTCTGCAACATCCACCATGAAGGTAATTCCACCTCCAGGCCAGACATAAGCCTCGACACCCCCACATGTCACCTTGGTTAGGGATGATTTAACCGACCGGGTCAAATGAACAGGATTTTCAGTAACACCAGCCCTTAGAGAACCTCCAGCCCCACCCATAAACAATACCGAGCAAACTGAAGGTTCACAGTTTTCGGC
>CAZHIL010000253.1:0-5835 GCA_964532985.1 uncultured Albidovulum sp.
ATCTTCCCGCAAAGACCTGTAGACTGAACCCTGCTGTATGCCAAAAAGTGCATAACCCGGTCGATCCCCAAAGGCAATTTTACTACGTTTTGCCCACCTCATCGATAATTCCATGGATTTGGTGGCAACCTGTTTTTCAACAGGGTATGGTGTACACTCATCAAAGCACATTGAAATATCTGACCCTAAAAGCCTTTGGATTTCAATCGACCTCTCAGGAGATAAAAAATATTTTGATCCATCAATGAAGGATCTAAACTCTACGCCCTGCTCATCTATCTTGCGAAGTTGTTTTAAACTCATCACCTGGAAACCGCCTGAATCGGTCAGTATGGGCTTTTGCCAATTCATGAAGCGGTGCAATCCCCCTAGGTTGGAAACCCTTTCTGCCGTCGGCCGAAGCATCAGATGATAGGCATTTCCCAAAACAATCTGTGCTCCAGTTGAGGCCACATTTTCAGGTAACATTGCCTTGACGGTTGCACAGGTACCCACTGGCATGAATGCGGGCGTATCAATAATCCCCTTGGGAGTTGCAATCTGGCCTAGCCTTGCTTTGGCATCCTGTTTTTCCGTTTTGAAAACAAAGGATTGGGTCATATAAAATTCTTTCTTTGTTGACCGATACTCAATTACAATATACTGCTTCTGGTACGTTAATCCCATTGGTGTAATTTAAGGTAAAGTCACCAAGCATTATTTGATTGCTTTCAAACTCCTTAAATTCTGGGAGTGAAAATAGTGATCCTGGCTTATCCGTTCCCTTGAACCTATGGAAATTCTAGGAAATTAAGCTATTTTTATAGTATATTTCAATTAAGGGAGATTAATTTAATCATGCTTCAGGAAGGATTGATGGAAGGTACACCGCTGATCAAGCCCTCAAGCGTAGACCATCCATTATATGAGACTGTCGTTAATGCCTGCAGGACGGTTTATGATCCTGAAATTCCAGTAAATATTTATGATCTGGGTCTGATCTACACAATTGAAATTAATGCCGAACAGGATGTTCATATCATAATGACCTTGACTGCTCCCGGATGCCCGGTAGCAGAAGACATGCCCGGTTGGTTGGCCGAAGCAATTGTACCCTTGAATGGTGTAAACAAGGTTGATGTCGAATTAACCTGGGATCCACCCTGGGGAATGGAAATGATGTCTGATGAAGCCCGTTTGGAATTGGGCTTTATGTAAATTTCTGCCTTAATGATTTTGTGAAGACCTGTTCCTATGTTTGAAATACCTGGCAAAAAAGCTGTTTCATTAACGCCTTCAGCCGTCAGCCAAATAGTGAAGCTCATGAATGAAACCGAAACCGTCGGCTTGAAAATCGGCGTCAAGAAAGGCGGGTGTGCCGGAATGGAGTATACTATGGAGTATGCTAACTCCATTGATAGTCATGATGAAGTGGTTGAGCAGGACGGAGCAAAGGTCATAATTGCCCCCATGGCACAAATGTTCCTGTTTGGTACCGAAATTGATTATACCAAGTCAATGCTCGAAAGCGGATTTAAATTCAACAATCCCAACGTTGTGGATGCCTGTGGATGCGGTGAATCCATAAAATTCAAAGAGTAATTCGTTTTGCTCCTTGTGCAGTACAAACCATTAAAAATACCCTATTCCCAAGAATTCTCATGAAAAACCTAATTGCCGGCAACTGGAAGCTGAAAGGTTCACCAGACTTAGCAGATTCCTATATAAGTCACCTGTCAAAGACCAAACCAGACAATTGTACTGTGGTAGTATGCCCGACCTTTGATTTACTTGAGTATATCTGTGATAAATGGTCATCCGAATTTGGACATATGGGTATTCAGGATTGTTTCCATGAAGATACCAATTACAATGAAGGGTTGAGAACACCAGATGAAATTGTCTCCAAAGGTGCAACATATATTATTCTTGGTCATTCAGACCGTAGAAACAAGTGCCATGAAACAAGTGAACTAGTCCGAAAAAAAGTTGACCTTGTCTGGGACAAAGGGTTGATTCCGATTGTTTGTGTAGGTGAAAATAGTGATGAGCGTAAACAAAATTTAACCCAGAAAGTCGTCAATAGACAAATTACTGAGAGTCTGGACTTCGATAATCTGCGTGGTCCTTTTGTCATTGCCTACGAACCGGTATGGGCTATTGGGTCGGGGAATACTCCTACCATGGAGGAAATAGGGGAGGTTCATGATGAAATCAGAAAATTGCTTGTTGATTTAACCTGTCCAACAAGAGGTCACAATATACCTCTGTTGTATGGAGGTTCTGCGGATGACCAAAATGCAGGTTCAATTCTGTCTGTAGAAAACGTGAACGGCTTGTTGATTGGTGGAGCCTCACTCAACATTCAGAAATTTGGTGCAATTATTGAATGTGCCTAAAAACTCAAAAACGTATTTTCCAGATACCATTCTGCCAAACTAATCGTTTTGATTCTCCATTCTGTTTTCTTTATCCCGTAGGAATTTACTCAATTCATCCCAGGGTCTGATATTCCAATATCTGCTTGCCCTACCTGAGGTTGATGGCAATACATACACCATGGTTTGCCCAATTGTTTCAGGTTGGTGTCCATAATCAACGGATCTACGCAGATATGCCTTTCCTCCTGTTTTACTGGTAAAGGCAACAACCAAAGGCTGATATTCCATTATCTTGTCGTGAAAACTTCCTGTATCGTAATCAGTCGCGAGTAAATCTGCATCACTTCCCTTGGCATACTTGACCAGATCAGTAAGTCCTATTCCAAACTCGATCACTTGCCTAAATTGCTTTGGTTGCAACTTTATGGGTGTCAGCCGGGTATCGTATAGAACCTGCCAGAATTTATTTCCCGGATGTGCATAATATGCTTGTTTATCAGCAGAACGAAGACTTGGAGCGGTTCCACAAAATACCAGTTTCAGATTGGGTTGGAGAAGATCCGGAAGTACGGGTTCATGCTTGACCATTTATGCTGACGATTCGAATAGTCATTTTGGAAAGGTGAGGGATAACTTTTTCCACACCTTTCCAGATATTTGAACTCAAATTATTTTGAGCTAAAGGGCACCCGCTTCTTTGTAATAGCGTTCTGCACCAGGGTGCAACTGAATTTGACCTCTTTGTGTGGCTGCAAAATTTACATCCAATGCCTTGGCCCATGGGGCGGTTGATGTAACCTGAGCAATGTTTTCCCAGAATCCTTTGGTAATCTGATAGACCGTTTCATCATCCAAATCAGCCCTGACAGCAATTCCAACAGCCGTATTGAATGAAGCAACAGCAGAGTCATTTTCCTGGCCCTCATATTGATTTGCTTCAACCATATCGATATAGCGGAATGGACCAAGCCATTTTTCCACGGCTTCACCTTCGGAACTTTCGGGACCGATAAATCGAATGTTTTCAGTTTCGGTAAACTGGATGAATTGACCACATGGATCTATACAGCCATTGACATATACATCGATCTTACCATCCAGAAACGCCTGAAATCCAGTCACCCAGTTAGCCTTGATGGCTTCATAATCTTCATTTGCTACCAACCCGGTAGTTGCTTCAACCCAACCTTTAGCTGCATTATAGGCACCTCCGCCGGCAGGACCAAGAAATACAGATGCTCCCTCGAGGTCATCCAACAATTCTATATCACTATCTGCCCTGACGGAGAAATGATATTGCCCATAGGGATACCACATCAAAAGTCGGAGATTCTTGGCTAATTCGGGGGCTTCTGTTTCCTTGGCATACATAGCTTTACCACCAGCCATCAAATTGTAAACTACTGGTGATGTCATGGATAATTCCAGGTTACCCCTACCAACTTCCATCATATGCAATGTGGCAGCACCTCCACCTGATACCTCGATTTCAATACCATCTACATTATCTGTCACAATATTTGCAAATGTTGCCATTGTAATGGCAGCACCAAGGCTTGGTGCAATTGTTGCCATCCTCAGGGTTTGATTTTGGGCACTGGCAGAAATTGCCAGAAAGCAAGTAGCGATCAAGACCGCAATAAATCTATTTTTCATTTTTCCTCCTAAATTGTTTTCCACTAATTTTGTTTGACTTTCCATAATTGAATTCTGTGAAAAAACAGAATTAATATGGCAATCCCTAATGCAATAAAGGCGATTGTATAATCTGGAACAAGAAGTGCAATTCCAATTATGGATCTGACCAATCTTTCCAGAGGATTCAGTTTCTGCTTATCAAAGCCGGCCAGAGCAGATGCAAGCAACCACATGGACACGACAAAGGCAAATATGATCCATCCCAACTCGCCCCAGCCGACAGTTGAAATATCTATCATCGCCGGAGAATCAACTGCCTCTCCCTCAAACCATTCGAAAAAGATCTGCAATTTGTAGATAACCGAAGGATGATAAACAAATATGAAGGGTATCAAGAACCCGGCCAAAGACAGCCTTGCAGCACTCATACCGGTTTTAATTGGATCGGCACCAGCAATTGGAGCTGCCGCAAATGCCGCCAGAGCCACTGGGGGAGTTACGGTTGAAATCACCGCAAAATAGACAACAAACAAATGCAGTGATAAAAGTGGAATTCCCACAGCCTCAATACCCGATGAAAGAGCTATAACGATTATGAAATAAGTGGCACCGGGTGGAAGTCCCATACCTAGTACGATTGAACCCAAGGCAAGAACAATCAACACGCTGAACAGTGGTCCACTTGCTGCCTGGGCCAAGAGCAGTGACAACCTGCCGCTGAATCCCGATACCTGAATCAATCCTACAATCAGGCCAATTGCTGCTACGATTACAATGATGGAGGCAGACATCCGCCCAGCAGTAACGAATGCATTGTATACCTTGGACCAGGACCGAAACTCGGGAAACAATACAAGTGAACAAGTTATAGCGGTAATGAAACCGTAAAATCCTGCCTTGGGAACAGATGGTTGAACAAACAGAAAATAGGAAAGCACACATAGAGGGATAATGAAGACAAGGCATCTGGTCTGTTCCAGACGATTCAAACCTGGTCTGTTTTCTCGGGGCAAGGGTCCTATTCCCTTTTTTCTTGCCTCGAAATAAATGGTCAGGAAGGTGCCCAAATAATAGAATATCGCCGGTACAATTGCAGCTACGACAATATAGCGGTATTCCAAACCGATTTGTCCAGCAACAAAGAAGGCAACTACCCCCATAACCGGAGGCATGATTTGTCCACCTGTTGAGGCCGAGGCCTCAACCGCGCCTGCAAAAGCCGGCTTGAAACCTGATTTCTTGATAACCGGGATAGTCATTGTACCTGTGGAAACAACGTTTGATATGGCAGCACCTGACAGGGTTCCAAACAAGGCTGAACTTGCGACCGCAGCGTGAGCTGCCCCGCCAGTCAATCCGCCAGTGAGTCTGTTGGCGATTTTCATCAGGAGTTCACCAGCACCGGAGGCCATCAGCACCGAGCCAAAAACGATGAATATCAGAACATTTCCTGAAACCACCTGTAAGGGCTGGCCGAACATGCCACCTGTCTGAGACCAGAAATTGAGAACCATGGATCGCAGGCTTTGTTCAACGGTTGAACTTGAACCGGCAAATATTCCCGTCCACTTAGGAAGATACCCCCGTACAAAAAAATACAATATCCAGAACACACAGAATACAACGATGAATGTACCAAAGTACCTGTAGGTAAGGTAAAGGGTGATTATCGTTGCAATGGGAAACAACAGGTAATCGGTAGACGTTGCCGAAGGTAGAATTCCGGCATCGATCGAGAACAATTTGCCGATCCAGACGAGAAAAACCCCGGTAGAAACAAAGGTCAGTGCCCAATCCAGCCAATTCAGGCGAGGGGATTTGTGGAGTGTAATTAGAG
>CAZHIL010000254.1:0-6239 GCA_964532985.1 uncultured Albidovulum sp.
GAATTACCTTCTGCCTAACTTAGGGTATCAGTAAAATTGTTCACTGATCAACCTTTCCTGCAGCCCATGACCCCGATCAAATAATATTTTATGCTTGATGGATGGATCACTTTCTACCGTCACCGAAACAATGTTATAGGCACTATTGCCATCAGCATCAGCTCTACATGGTCTTTTGCCGTTTTCCAAAACCCTGAATTCAACTTTTGCCGAACTGGGCAATAACGCTCCCCGCCACCTTCTCGGACGGAAGGCAGCCATTGCCGTAAGTGCAAGAACGTCCGAACCGATCGGTAGAATTGGTCCATGTGCCGAATAGTTGTAGGCTGTTGACCCTGCCGGTGTTGCCACGAGCGCTCCATCACATACCAGTTCTTCCATTCTGACCTTACCGTCAACAATTATTTGGAGTTTGATGGCTTGTGGTCCTGCTCTAAAAAGTGATACTTCATTTATTGCCAAATCAATATGGTTGATACCTACTTCGTCAAGCGCATTCATTCGTAAGGGGTTGATGACCTCTTCTTCCGCCATTTCGAGGCGTTCAATAAGGTTTTCCTCCTGATATTCGTTCATCAAGAAACCGGCAGAACCCCTATTCATTCCATATACGGGACAAACCAGGTCTCTGGTATTGTGCAAAGTCTGAAGCATGAAACCATCACCGCCCAAGGCAACAATTACATCTGCATCCAGCAACTGACAATTCCCGAATCTTTTCTTGAAAAGTTCGAGTGAGGATTGTGCTTGTTCAGAATCACTTGCCAGAAAACAAATCTGATTTGGCTTGTTCATAAGTACAACAATTTATCTGTTTTAAATTCCAGGTTAACGTTACAACCCAATTGCAATCTTTATTGGAAATACATTTCAATAAAAATAAACAGTTAAGATATAGAATAATGTGGACAAAATTGTATCAACCTGAAAAAGAAACCCTTTAGAAATAAAGTAGTTTGTATTACATATCACTTGTTTTTTTGTTTACTGGAGGTCCTAGATGAGCCTGAACCTTTTGTCAGCCCAGACAAGTTTGTTGGAGAAAAATGATACGCTGATTAATGATGCGATCAATGAAGAGCTGAACAGACAACAGAATCAGATAGAACTTATTGCATCGGAAAATATAGTCAATCCAACCGTTTTGGCTGCGCAGGGTTCTGTACTAACCAACAAATATGCCGAAGGTTATGTCAATCGTCGATATTATGGTGGATGCGAATTCGTTGATATAGCCGAAAAACTGGCTATCGAGAGGGGATGCGAACTATTTGAGTGTCAGTTTGCCAACGTACAACCACACTCGGGTAGCCAGGCAAACCAGGCTGTATTCAATGCCTTGCTATCGCCCGGTGATACCTTTTTGGGCATGAATCTTGCATCAGGTGGTCACTTGACCCACGGCGCTAAACCCAATCAATCAGGCAAATGGTTTAATGCCATTCAGTATGGTGTCAGGAAAGATAACTACCTGATAGACTATGATGAGGTAAGAGAACTGGCTCACAGGGAACGACCCAGACTAATCATCGCTGGAGGTTCCGCCATTCCAAGAATTATCGATTTCGGGAAATTTCGGGAAATATGTGATGAGGTAGGTGCCATCTTCATGGTTGACATGGCCCACTTTGCCGGCTTGGTGGCAGCGAAAATACATCCTTCACCCTTTCCCCATGCAGACGTTGCAACAACAACCACTCACAAGACCTTGAGAGGACCAAGGGGTGGTGCTGTATTCACCAATAGTCAGGAAATAATCAAAAAAGTCAATTCTGCCGTATTTCCAGGTATTCAGGGTGGTCCCCTGATGCATGTCATTGCTGCCAAGGCAGTCGCTTTTGGGGAAGCCTTGAAGCCCGAATTCATTACCTATTCCGAACAGGTTGTCTCCAATGCTCAATGCCTGGCCCGAACATTGATTGAAGGTGGGCTGGATATTATTACCGGAGGAACGGATACTCATGTTATGCTGGTAGACCTGAGACCGATGGGAATTACGGGTGTTGAGGCGGAAACATCTCTAGAGAGAGCCAATATCACATGTAACAAGAACGGAATTCCTTTTGACACAGAAAAACCAACAATTACTTCGGGTATAAGGCTCGGCACACCTGCCTGTACTTCCAGAGGGTTCGGAAACGATGATTTCGAATTGGTTGGCAAACTAATCTTGAAAACCCTTTCAGGATTGGCCAAAAACGGTTTGGAAGGAAATACCTCTATAGAAGATGAGGTCAGGCTGGAAGTCCGGAAACTTTGCAATAAATATCCAATATATCAGGCCTGAAAAAGAATCGAGCCGTACATCAGCATATGAATTATTTATGAAGTATTCTTTTTTTGGATTGTTAACCGCCTTATTTTCGTTGATGGTTCTGGCTGGTTGCATAACTCCCTCCAAGGAAATCGTCGAGATTGAAACCTCGATGAGCAACAGTGTTGACCTTGAAAAGTATACAGGATTATTGCCCCTGTCAGAATTTGAACCTCCTCAAGAAACTGATGGGGAAAACGTCAAGCCTTGACATAACTGATTTATAATATTTTGGAGCGGTAAGTGGGTAAGGAATTGAAAATTGGAATTGCCGGTTTGGGCACTGTTGGTCAAGGTGTCGTCAGGATGCTCCAGCAAAATGAAACCGGCATTGATGCAAGATCCGGAAAAAGCATCAGGATTACATCCGTTTCAGCTCAAAACAGGGAGAAGGACAGGGGGTTGGATCTGACAGGATATAGCTGGGAAGATGACCCCAATGAATTGGCAATAAGACCTGATGTTGATGTTTTTGTTGAATTGATAGGTGGTTCCGAGGGGATAGCTCTGGAATCAGTAAAGACAGCATTGAGAAACAACAAGGATGTCATAACTGCCAATAAGGCCATGTTGGCCCATTATGGTCAGGAACTGGCCGAATTGGCCGAGGAATGCAAGTGCTGTATTCGTTATGAAGCTGCCGTTGCCGGGGGTATTCCAGTTGTCAAATCCCTTACTGAAAGCCTGGCAGGTAATCGCATAACCAAGATATTGGGTGTCATGAATGGCACTTGCAACTACATTCTGACAAGAATGGAAAGGGATAAACTCACCTATCAGGAAGTATTTGAGGACGCCCAAAAGCTTGGATACCTGGAAGCCGACCCTACTCTGGATGTTGGAGGCATCGACGCCGGACATAAACTTGCCCTCCTCAGTTCGATTGCCTATGGTACAAGGGTCGATTTTGACAATATGGAAATCGAGGGGATTGAGAGAATTTCCATTGGGGATATTGAGCAAGCCAAGGATATGGGGTTTCGAATCAAATTGTTGGGGATCTCCAAATTTACGGAAAATGGCCTTGAACAAAGAACCCAACCCTGCCTTGTCCCTAAAAAATCACCCCTCGGGCAAATCGAGGAAGCAACCAATCTGGTTGTATTCGAAGGTGATTTTGTTGGAACCATTTGTTTACAGGGTCCAGGAGCGGGAAGTGGACCTACTGCTTCATCGGTTTTGTCAGATCTTGTCGAACTTGCCAGAGGAACAAGGATACCCATGTTTGGTATTAGTGCCAATAAACTCAAACAGGCCAAGCCCTGCAAGTCGGCTGTCGAAGTACCCTATTACCTGAGGTTGCTGTTGAAGGACGAACCTGGGGTTCTGGCCCAAATAGCTCTTGCACTTGGCAATGCCGGCATATCCATTGATCGCATGAGACAATACAGTCATGCAACCAGTGAAGCACCAGTAATAATTGTTACCCATAAAACCAACCGAACCAAACTTGATATTGCACTTAATCAAATCAGAAACTCCAATGTTTCACTGGAGGAACCTGTTACCATCAGAATTGAGGAGATCTGATTATTCCCGTCCTAGTTTTTATTCATTTGGTTATGGATCAATCATGAGTCTGCTGTCCGAATTCAAGGACCGAATGCTCTCTCTCGGGCTGGCAAGGATAACCGAAGCAGCCGCATTGGCTTCTGCTGTCCAAATCGGACGTGGTAATGAAAAAATTGCTGATCAAGCTGCTGTTGACGCCATGCGCGAACAACTAAATCTACTGGATATTGCAGGTGAGGTGGTTATCGGTGAAGGCGAACGAGATGAAGCTCCCATGCTATACATCGGTGAACATGTAGGTACTGGTAATGGACCCGAAGTAGATATTGCCCTTGATCCCCTTGAGGGTACCACCTTGACGGCAAAGGACCTGCCCAATGCGTTAACCGTTATTGCCATGGGTCCCAAGGGTTCCATTTTGAAATCGCCGGATGTGTATATGGAGAAACTGGCAATTGGACCTTCCTATCCCAAGGATATTGTCTCGCTGGATTCAAGCCCTTCTGAAATTATCAAAACCCTTGCCAGATACAAGGGTTGTAAGCCCGAGGACATTTCTTCCTGTGTTTTGGATCGACCAAGACACAAGGAATTAATTGGGGAACTTCGAGATTTGGGAGTAGCGGTCAGATTGATTACCGATGGTGATGTCGCAGCCATAATGCATTGTTCAGAACCGGAGGTTACCGGCATTGATGTTTACATGGGTATAGGAGGTGCTCCGGAAGGTGTTCTTGCAGCAGCAGCGTTAAAATGTCTAGGAGGTCAAATCTTTGGTAGATTGCTATTCCGGGATGATGCGGAAAAAGCAAAGGCAAGAAAAATGAATATCACGAATCTGGACAAGATTTATTCGCTCGATGAACTGGTTCAGGCAGACATTATATTTTCGGCGACCGGTGTTACAGATGGCTCCCTGTTGAGAGGCATCAAAAAATTACCAGGGTATCTGGAAACAGATACAATTCTTTTACGTTCAAAAACCGGTTCCAGAAGACGAATGGTTTATTCACACCCTATCCAAGTGGGAAAATAACTCTTGGGTGCTATTACATTTCGGTAAACAACCTAAAAAGATTGCCATTTCACCTACAGGGAAAATCCATATCTTTAAATTTATTGCAAACATGGTTTGAGTTTTTTGAAAGTTTCAACAATTATGGGAATATAGAATCCCAATTTCATAATTGAAAAAACAATCAAACTGTTGGTTAGGTTGCATACCCCAGAAATACATAATTCCAATACCTTTTTAGAGGTAAGATCGTCCTGTACAAATCGTCAATGGTTGGGGCTTACTCCTGAACAGGACAAGCGATCAATGCGATTGAAACAGTTATGCAATATTGAAGACATTATCGCACGATCCCTCGCAAGAATGAATCTCGAACCTGAAGAGGTTGAGGCATTCCTGCATCCCAAGCTTAAAAATATCATGTTCGATCCAAGTGATTTATTGGATATGGATAAAGCTGCGCACAGAATATACAGGGGAATAATAGCAGGTGAAAAGTTTGCAGTAATATCAAATGGACGATTAGGGTCCATCTGTTCGGCCGCCTCCCTAAACAAATGGCTTGCCAGTTACTCGAAGGACATTGATCATCTACGAATCGAAAAAGACGCTGAGGGGTATTTTCCCACCAAAAACCAATTCGAAGAATTGTCTAAAGGGCATGGCATTATAATCTGCCTGGGTTGTGGAACCAATTTTAAATTTCATTCGGATTGGACCCCGAATACCGATGTGATCGTTGTCGATGACCAAATCAGTGTGGAACAACTTCCAAAGGTCTATGCGTTAATCAATTCCAACAGATTTGATGAAAATCCCGATTTTTCCTATCTGGGAATTGCCGGAATGTTTTTTCTTTTGATGGTCGCAACCAATCGATTGCTAAGAAACAACAACCGTCAAACGGTAGATTTGTACCACTTTCTTGATCTTATAGCCTTGGGAACGGTTTCGGACCATCTTCCCATGATTAAGATCAACCGGGCTCTGGTAAGGATTGGTTTGGCAAGTGTCCACAAGCGTGAGAATGCAGCACTTACGGAACTGCTTGATACCCTATCCTTGAAAAGGCCCATCACATCTTCCCAAATGGCATTTCAATTGGGGGCAAGGATTTGTGCCGGAGACGTGATCCAGAAAAGTCAATTGGGATTGGATTTGTTGTCAACAATCAACAGGAGGAAATCTACTGAAATTGTAAATCAATTGAATGATTTATACCGAACATCCAAGGATTTGAGTGAAGAATATTATGAAAAGTTCTACTTGAAAATCAGCGTTACAAGTACCGAAACCCCTTTGATTTGGGCCTTTCATGAAAATTGCCCTCTCGGTATCATGGAAAATATTGTTGCTAGGATAAATCAGGAAACCGGCAAACCCACCATTCTCATGACC
>CAZHIL010000255.1:0-1844 GCA_964532985.1 uncultured Albidovulum sp.
CCATTGCGCTGCTTTAGTTTTCTTAAATCAAGAGAAGATTCCCTTCTCAAATTTACCCCGGCAATGGCCCAACCAAGCTGTTCACTCTTGTCCATGAAATTGTCAATGTAAACTGCCTGGTGGGCTCGATGAAAAGAACCAACACCTAAATGAACAACACCGACACTGGTTTTTGTTCTGTCGTAATGGGTTTGAAAATACCCCGAATCCTCTACTCTAAAATCATGCTTGTACATTGTAAAAACTTATCTGGCTTAGATTGCCAATTCTTTTCTTGCTTCGTTTCGAAACACCCTCGGTTGGACACCCTTGATGCGCAAAAACTGGCGATTGAAATTGGCCAGGTTTCTAAATCCTACATCGTAACAAATTGTCGAGATGTGTTCCTCGGTTTCATATAGTTTGGCGCAGGCCTGACCGATCCGGATTCGATTTAAAAAATCAGAATAATGATTGCCTGTAGTATTGTAGAAATGCCTTGAAAATGCACTTTGGCTCATACAGGCCATTTCAGCCATTTGGGATAACTTAATATCCTCCTTGTAGTTGACAATGATATACTCGATTACCTTGGTTATATTGGAATAGTTTTTTGTCCAGTTCTTGTTGGTAAGTTGTGAGGCTGAAAGAATTTGACTGGTTTCCCACTGGCTCAAACAAAGCAGGAAATCCAGAAACAAAATGATTTGCTTCAGTCCTTTGGCACTCCTTATTTCTTCAAACCTTTTAATTGATTCATCAAGTTTGAAGCCTATGAACTCCACTCCACTTTCAGCCTTGGAAAATAATAATTGCAGTTCCCGAAACTCAGGGCAAGCCTCCTTGGCTTCGCTGATGCTGTTCTGATTGAACTGGATTAACATGTCCCTTACACCAACAGGTGCATAAAGGTTATCATCCGTCACCCAATTGTGGGGAACTAATGGTCCGGTAAGAAACAGTGATCCGGGCTCAAATCCCCCAATATAATCACCAACAAAGGCCTTACCCCTGGTTTCAACGATCAGGTGAAGTTCAGATTCCTCATGAGAATGCCATCGGCATAGTTCGGTAGGCCACCCATGTTCAAGGTACCTGATACTGCTCAGGGACCTGTCTACTATTTCCAATTCCGGACTGATTATTGACATGGTTTCTCAGCTTAAAACATTACCGCCATCAACATTGATGGTTTGACAGGTTATATATGCAGAGAGATCGGAAGCCAGAAACAAGGCGACCTTGGCAATGTCCTCGGGTTTACCCATCCTGCCCATGGGTACTTCCTCAGCGGCCAACTGCTTTTTTTCTCCAATTTTAAGGTTTTCGAATTTGGCAAAGAGTGAATCAACTTGATCCCACATCGGTGTATCCACTACACCTGGGGAAAGTGCATTTACCCTTATACCCTTCTCGGCAAGAGCCAACCCGGCTGATTGGGTATAACTTATCACTGCAGCCTTGGAAGCGCAGTAATGGGCAACCAGAGCTTCGCCCCTGCGGCCAGCTTGGCTGGCAAGATTGATGATACTTCCTTCCTTGCCACTTGCTACAAGGGCTTGTGCCGTTGCTTGCATAATTCCATACACTGCTCGGACATTGAGAGCAAAAATCCTGTCATATTGATCCAGATTTGCGTCCAAAACGGATCCCATATCAAAAATGGCTGCGTTATTGAACAGAATCTCGGGTACAAAGCTTTTTATTTCTTGTGAGCAATTCTCCAGACCGGAAGCTGTTGTTAAATCAAATGGCTTGAAATGAATTTGCCCAGGAAAGTTCTCCAGTAGGGTTTGAAGAGGTGCGCTCAAATTCAGGTCGGAAGCAAGTATGGTTGCTCCAGCCCTTGCGAAAAGTTCACAAAC
>CAZHIL010000256.1:0-4278 GCA_964532985.1 uncultured Albidovulum sp.
GGTCCCATTCATTCCAACTGTTAACAACTGTTTTCGCCACTTCTTGGTTCCTTTCCTGGGGGATTGTCTGGTTTGAAATTCAGTGAAGATACTTTTCTATCTTCGCAGCAATCCCAACTGGTCTACACAATCCCAATAATATACCTATTATCTAGTTAATCCTTTAATGTTTTGCTTTAGGGATTCAATTTTTTTTACTGAAATAAAATAGGTAAAAGTATGTCCAATTGGGTGGAGGTTTGTACAGAAGGGGAAATCGAACTGGAGGAATTGAAGGGTTTCCAGGTTGAAGGTCATGAATATATAGTATGTCGCTCCAGCGAGGGTGAATATTTCGGATTGGCTGGTCTTTGTACCCATGAGAATGTTAAATTATGTGAGGGCATGATTTTCGACGATGAGCTGGAATGCCCCAAGCATTTCGGAACCTTCGATATAAAAACTGGGGAAGCACTCACCGCACCCGTTTACAAGGACTTGAAAACTTATCCTGTAAAGGTTGAAGGCGGAAAGATTTACCTTGGCCTGTAGACCAAATATCATGTTGAACACAATTCATTTTGAGAATGGACCCCAGTAGGGGTAAGTAAAAATGTCTATAAATACCATCGGAAGATTGTTGAAACTCGGTACATGGGGTGAAAGCCATGGGCCGGCAATCGGAGCAACCCTGGACGGATGCCCACCTGGCATCGAAATAAACGAGTCCATGCTCCAGCATTGGCTTGATAGAAGAAAGCCTGGACAAAACAAATATACAACCCAAAGGCGGGAGGAGGACAAGGTAGAGATACTCTCCGGTGTCTTTGATGGCAAAACCACGGGAACACCGATCCAAATGCTGATCTGGAACAAGGACCAAAGAAGCAGGGATTATACTGAAATCAGGGAAAAATTCCGACCCGGCCATGCCGATCTTACCTATTGGCATAAATATGGTAACAGGGACTATCGAGGAGGTGGCCGTTCCTCCGCCCGGGAAACGGCATCAAGGGTAGCTGCCGGTGGGGTAGCCAGGGAAATCCTTAAGAAAATTTCTCCCAACCCCATAAGGATTTTGGGTTACATGACCCAGATTGGAGAATACTCTATCGATCGTTCAAAATTTGATACTAAAGAGATAGAAAAAAATCCATTTTGGTGTCCTGATGCTTCAATAAAGGAAAAATGGGCCGATTATATCATGGACATTCGCAAGGTAGGTGATTCAATCGGTGCAATGGTCGAGGTTCGTGTTTCAGGTGTTCCCCCTGGAATAGGTTCCCCCCTTTATGCCAAGCTGGACAGTGAACTGGCCGCTGCAATGATGACCATCAATGCCGTAAAGAGTGTTGAAATCGGTGATGGCGTGGGTGTTGTCTCCCTCAAAGGTAGTGAAAACAGTGATGATATAAAATTGATGGAAAATGGAACAATCGAGTTTGGCTCCAATCACAGTGGGGGGATACTAGGTGGTATTTCCACGGGCCAGGATGTTATTGTCAGAATTGCCATAAAGCCAGCCTCCTCAATCCTCATCCCCAAAAAATCGGTAACTATCGAGGGCGTTCCCACCGAAGTGGTAACCAAGGGGAGACATGATCCTTGTGTTGGCATAAGGGCCGTCCCGGTGGCTGAAGCAATGGTTGCTCTGGTTTTGGCCGATCAGTTGTTAATTCACCGAGGACAAATCGGGGAAATAAGGGATTATTCCTTTACAGGTGACTAATCACCCTGTGCCTGATTCTTGGCAAGTTGTACTGCAATAATCCCTGTCGTTATAATTATCACGCCCACGATATCAACGAAGGTTATTGCTTCGCTGAGGAGAATCGCTGCCACGGCAATACCCAGAAAAGGGTTGAGAAAATGAAAGGATGAGGCCTTGGTTGGTCCGATTCTGTTGACAAGTTTGAACCAGAGCCAGGTTCCAAATAATCCCGGTCCAATTATCTGGTAAGTAAACGCACCGAGCAATTCCCAAGAGAATTTAATGGGTTCGAGGGATTCAAAAAGCAGGGCGGGGATCAGGGTAAACACAAAACCCACTACCATCTGCAAACCGACAACCATCAACAGATTGTTGCTTAACAGTGCCTGTTTGACGGTAAGGGTAGCGATGCAGAGAGCAAGGGATGCGATTACGCACAGGATAATTCCAACCAGTTCAAAGCCGAAACTCCATCTGGTTGACATAATAACCAATACCCCGATGAAACCCGAAACAATCCCGGCAATGCCGACCCAGCCAATGTTTTCCCTAAAGAAGATTGCACTCAGAAAGGCAACCTGGATTGGCAGGGTGGAGGCAATGATTGCTGCCAGCGATGCTTCAATCCATTGCATGGATACAAAATTGGCGCCAAGATAAATTCCATTTTGGCAAATGCCAAAAAGTATCATTCCCATCCACTGGCGTGGGCTCAACTTGAATGATTGTCCCAACAACAGGGCGGCACCAATTCCCAGAAAGCCGGATATGGCAAATCGTATGGTGAGGGCTGTAAGTGGTGGTACTTCCAATACGATTATACGGGCAGTGGAAAAGGCACTGGACCACATGAAGGCAAACAATACCCCCATGAATATGGGAGTAATAAAAAATTGGTCGGCATTTCGAGCCAACCAATAGACTTTTTTGAAACTAAATATGTTCCGTATGTAATCTGGGTGAATTAACCCCCGACAGCGTCCTTGATCGCTGAGGCAAAAGAAATGCGTGGTACGCGCTTGGCCGGAATGACAAGCTTTTCTTTTGTCGAAGGATTGATACCTGTTCGCTCACTTCTCATTTTGGCAGAAATTCTTCCCACTTTGTTCAATGGAATGGTGTTTCCTTTAGCGACTTCTTCAATGATGGTATCGCTTAAAGCATCTAGAAAAGCATTTGCTTGTTTCTTCTCTCCACCAGTTTTACTCGCAATTGCTTCGATTATTTCCTTTTTTGTTAGAATACTTCCTGACATCTTAACTCCTTTATCTTTCTTGTTTTTTACACAATTGATGAAACGAACTTTACTCAATGTGTAGGTTTTCTACAATACCCAATATCACTTTTTAAAAAAGTTGTGGATAAAAAATCTAAGATTACCCAGATTTTGAAGATAATTTATAATTATCTTTGCCAAGATAACAACCTAAAACCAAGAAAATAAGCAATTTACTAAATTTAAAGGAAAGAAGTTTCTTCAAAACTTCTCAATTTTCTGGAGTGCAGGAATTCCTGTGGCATTTCGCGTAGTGAAGATATCGCCAAAATTCCAATCAGAAGATGGTTGTTCACCTGGGTTCTGAAAAATTCACTGGCCATGCCCGGCATCTTCAATACACCATGAAGGGGTTTATCCGATACACACAGCAAGGTTCCGTAGGGTACCCTGAAACGAAAACCATTGGCAGCGATTGTAGCTGATTCCATATCAAGAGCGATGGCCCGTGATTGACTAAGGCTTCGGACAGAGCCGGAATTGACACCCAGTTCCCAATTTCGGTTATCGACAGAAGCAACAGTACCAGTACGCATGACTCTTTTCAGATCATAACCCTTTTTCTTGGTCACTTCGGCCACAGCATCTTCAATTGCCACCTGAACCTCTGCCAGAGGGGGGATCGGAACCCACAGAGGTAAATCATTGTCAAGGACCTGATCTTCACGCAGGTAGGCATGAGCCAGAACATAATCTCCCAAGTTCTGACTGTTGCGAAGACCTGCACAATGCCCCAGCATTATCCAGGCACTAGGTCGTAATACTGCTATATGGTCCGTTGCCGTTTTGGCATTTGAGGGGCCCACCCCGATATTCACCAGACTGATCCCCGTTCCGTCCTTCCTGGTCAGATGGCATGTAGGCATCTGGGGCATTCTTGCCGGCCAATTTATTTCATCCTCCGAATTGGTTAACTCTGAACCTCCTGAAGTTACCAGTGATAGGTATCCCGAACTGGGTTCTGCGAGCTGTGATCTGGCAAAATCAACAAACTTGTCAACATAAAACTGGTAGTTGGTGAAAAGGATGAATTGTTGAAAATTCTCCACCCCCGTACCAGTGTAATGTTCAAGTCTGGCCAATGAGTAATCGATTCGTGGTGCACTAAAAGGAGCAAGGGGTTTGGTTTCATCTTCATAGACAAAGCCCGAACCATTGACGATTTCGTCGTGCATGATGGTCAGATCAGGGGTATCAAATACATCCCTCAGGGAAAAATTGAGTTCCTGGGGTGAAAAGTCAATTTCCTCGCCGTCCCCTATGGCAAAATGAATCGGGATTGGTGTATTCGAAACACCGACCGTAATAGGTA
>CAZHIL010000257.1:0-13737 GCA_964532985.1 uncultured Albidovulum sp.
GGTTTTGGAACGGATCAAGGAAGAGAATGCGCTATTGTCTTTTAGGAGGATTCGTTCGTACTTCAAACTCGAACCTCTTTTGCCAACCTCATATCTGGAGAAAAATTTGAGAACGGTTCTCAAGGAAACCAATCAGGAGAATCAGGCCGAGGATCATCTGGCATTTTTTTCCGAGTTGGGAATTTTATACCCCGGCCGTAAGCCGGATCATTGTCTTCTTACAGCCCCATTGTTGACGGAAGCTGTCATTGAAGAGGCCGACAGGTTGGAGGCAAAGCCCGAAATCGAACCAAATCAGGAGCCAACCCTTCAAGCCCGAAATGAGCCAGATGACTTTACACCGAGGATGTAATCTGATGGATAAAGTAATTGTTGGATAAAACCATAATTCTTCAAAACTAGGTTTTTAGCATTACTACGAATGTAAAAACTTCCCCTTCCTGCAATTTGGGTATGTACTTTATGAATTGAAGGGGAATGTGTTTGCAGATTTTTCACAAATTTACTTGGAACTAGCCACATTGGAAGAAGAAATTTTTGATAAATTAAGGAGAAATTATGGGATTGTTTTTGGATTATAAATCTAATTCCGCAACAACAATAAAGGTAAAGATATACCTAAAAGATAAGTGTGAACCTGTAAAATTAACGGTAGATGAAATCCAAACTGAGAAAGATGCAATTTACTTAAAAAAAGGGGACGGTACCAATGATTATACACTTGGTATTTTTTCTTGCGAAGAAGTAATTGGTGTAGTTGTAAACGTCCTAGCAACAGACCAATAAATTTATTACGGGTCTTTGTCTTTTTTAGTGAGTTCAAAGGATTGAAACCCTTATATCTTCAATGATTTGGACAAAATACGAGTCATTGATGAAACCCATCCCTAATATTGTTCGGAATGAAGTGCTTCAGCTATTGGTAACGCTCTGATAGGCTGATCTTTGAACCGTTTGGGAATGGTATTTCGATAATAGTTCCGGGAATTCTTCACACCTGACGCCTTGGACCAATCATGACAATGGATCAGAATGAAATCCTGTATGGTCTGGTCTCACCCATTAGAAAGTTCTCTAGATTCATGTGGACAGCTATCTTCTCCAGTGATTGACTGAATTCCCATTCCAATGTGGGTTTTAACGAACTTACCCGCCAAGCATAGGTTAGTGAGCAATACAACCTAAAACCAAAATCAACCTAACAGGTAATGACAAAGTTAAAAACAATCCCGCTGTAATGTCAGGGTTGGATTTGTCGATCAATCTTTTAAACAAAGTGTTTTATATTTTGTAGTTTATAACATTCAAAGTATAAATTCTTATCCTGAAAGTGGTTCATGTCTCGGTAACCATTGGCTTGTTATGCTTGATAATAACCTCCCACCTGTATATTCTATTTGGAAATGGTTAGGAAACTTACCTAACGTCTTGCAGGGGTGATGAACAACCTTTGCAGGGGAATACAAGAAAACTGACAAATTTATCCAACTACCGGGTTAGGGTAGGATAATACCGCATCGGCTACAGTTTCACCGGCTAAACGGAGGAAATATTGAATATGTGGAACTGCAGGGATGTTTACCGGAAATAGGGAGGGATCGAATGTCAGGGAGGAAGGGGAAAATAGCCATGAAATCATTTACAACCCTGATTGCCTGTCTTCTGTTCTCTCTGGCCGGAATCGGTACGCAAACAATGGCCCAAGAACAATCATGTTCCAAATGGTTGACGATGTCCTTTTATGCCAACGCCACGAAAGCTGACATTGCCAGATGCCTTGAGGAGGGTGCCGATATCAATGGCAGGTCACCAGATGACTTTACACCCCTGCACTGGGCTGCCATGGAAGGTTCACCCGACCTTGTTGAACTTCTGGTTGAATCTGGTGCGAATTTGGATGCTAGGTCACCAGATGGCTTTACACCCCTTTACTGGGCCACCATAAAGGAAAAATTTGAAAACGTTGACCGGCTTGTTGAACTGGGTGCCGATATAAATACACGGAATGCTTGGGGGCTTACGCCCCTGCATCAGGCTGCCATGAATGGTACGCCCGAACTTGCTAAACGTTTGATATTGCTGGGAAGTGATATTCGGGCAAGGGATGACAAAGGGTACTTTCCATATGACTACCTGTCGTGGAATGTCATGATTAGGGACAATCCGTCCACCATTTACGAACTCATCAGGATCAGGGCCGCGAGGGATTATGTACAGAAGGTATTGCAAGAAGGTAAGGAAACCGCCTCCGAACAAAGGAAAGGCTGTGTCCATGAAGGAGACACAAATCTTTCCGACCTGGCCGAAAGGTATCTAGGTGATCGTGAACAGTGGCGGAAAATCTACGAGATCAATAACTTAAGTGAAGGACAGAAGATCAGGATCGGCGACTGCTTCCTGCTGCCTGATTATTGACCGGACTAGGGATTTCTTCACAAAAATCAAAAACGCCTTTTTCAATACTATGGCAGTGCCGTATATAATACCTCATTCATTCAGTGATTCACCTTTATCCACGGGTTGCTAATCAATTATACCATTCCTCAAAAGCAATGACACTTAGCATATGGTGAAATAATTTTTGAAACACCAGTATAGAATTATGCCGAAATGCAAAAGGGTACGTTAGTATAGAAAGCCTTTGCAATACACCCCGAAAGAATCCATTCGAACTTAAGGTCAAGTGCTAATTAGCAGTAGTAATTGGGCATAATTAGAATGATTTGGAGTATCTATTTATGATGACTTTTGAGAAATGAAATTCTCATTCAATGTTGAAACACCCGTTCTTCATTTAGCTATTGGCTACTTTCTGGTAAGCTGGTCGTTGAACCATTCTGGAATGGTAATTCGAAATTGCTTCAGGAAATTCCTTGAACTTGGCCGCTTTGGACCAATCAAGACAATGGATCAGGATGAAATCCGGTATGGTCATGTTCTCACCCATCAGGAAATTCTCTAGATTCATGTGGCCAGCTATCTTCTCCAGGGATTGATTGAATTCCCATTTCAATGTGGGTTTTAACGAACTTACCCGCTTGTCAGACGGTAATATAAAACTGTGCTTGGCTGCGTTCCAGACACAAGTCTCAAGTTCATCAAGAAGCATGAATGTCAAACTATCCTGCTTGGCACGTGCAAATGTACCAGCCGGGAAGGTAAACGATGAATTGCTTTCAGCAAGATAAGTCAATATCGCCGTGCTGTCAGTGATTACTTCAGAATCCACAACCGCAACTGGGATTTTTCCCTTGGGCGATAGTTTGAGCAACTCCTCGGTATGGGGTTGTATCGGATAACTCACATAATCCAAGCCGAGTTCCTCCAACATCCACAAGATCCTGAAGGCTCGGCTGAGCTTATGACCGTAAATCTTGATGCCCATCAGTGATAACCTGCTATTCTGTGAAGGGTTCTTTCCATGATCGCCTCAACGGGCTTGGTCCCTGAACCACGGATAATTTGATCAACCTTGGTTAATTCAAGTAAAGCCCATTCAGCTCCTGACGCTCCCCAAAGTCTTGACTGTCTGAGTGCATTGTTACGACGGGGGCCGAATAATGGTGGTTTTATCTTGGACAACCCGGCCTCGGGACCACCGACATGGCTTGCCACGGTCAATATATTGCGAAATTTCCTTTTGGAAAACAGACAGACCCTGACCGGCTCACTGTCTTGCTTGGACAATTTTCTATACAACAGTCCTACTTCCTCCAGTTTCCTGTCGGCAACCGCTTCCAAAAGTTTGTCCAATCCGGCCTCTCCAAACTCGGGAACACAGGCACTTATGTCCTCTTCGCTCAAGGGGGTTAGATCCTCATATTTGTAGAGGGCCAGTTTTTCAATCAGTGATTTGATGGTCGAGGGTTCCTGCTCCTCGACCACAGCAACCAAAAGTTTCATGGCATCGGCATCCACATTTGTAAGATTGGCCTCTTTGAGGAGGAACGCAATATCTTGCTGGTTCAGGTTTTCAGTATAAATCCCAAGGGTAGCCAGGTCAGAGTCACTTTCGAATCTTTTCCGAAGGGTGGACGAAGGCCGCAAGCGACTCGAAGTTACAATGATATGGGCAAAACCTTCTTTCCATTCATCCAATTCGGAAAAAATCAACTTGTTGTGCTGGTCCGATGCTTTTTCGAGACAAACAACCCGCTTGCCACCAAAAAAACTTTGAGCTCTCACCAGTGATTGCAACAATCCAGGCTGTTGGCTGAGATCGGTGGCTTCAATTTTATCCAACTGCATTTCCTGCATGGCATTCGGACCGGCAATCGAATTTACAATCCGGTCCCGATGTTGATCAACAAGTGCCTGATCTTCACCAAATATCAAATACCCGCTTTTCCAATTTCCTGTTTGCAAATGGGCAGGCAATTGGTTGGGATACAGTTTCATTGTTAGATGTCTGTATTTGGCTTTATCGCAATGATTCTGGTATAAATCCTGTCGGCCATCAGCCTTCTGAGTCTGTTCAGGGCGTCATCCCTTGCCTCAAGATTGGCCAAAACCTCATTCCTTAGCACAATTACCATCCCATCTTCATTAATTTCAATTACTTTGGATGATGTCCATCTTGTACGTGCATTAATGCTATCCGAGTAAATCAGATCACCATTGTTCAAATCAAAAAAAGCTACTTTGGCCTTGCCGACCACGATGTATTGATAAACTCCTCCTGATCCCTGAATGGGGCCACTTTCATCGGAAATAACAAAGTCAACGGTCAGATGATGGCTTCTTTCTCTGGTCGGTTTACCGAACTGATCAAGGAGGACCGATTCCAGTTTCCTTGGATCAAGATTGCCGGTTACCGTAATATCGGTTTGATTGATATAGGACCCCCTTGGTGAATCCGGACCGTACAATGGAGAGAATTCACATCCAGCGACCTGCAAACAAAGTGTTACCAGCCCGATTATCTTCCATCTAGACAACAATATTCACAATCCTGTCAGGTACTACAATTGTTTTACGAGGTTCATTACCATCAAGATACCTTGTAACGACTTCATCTTCAAGCACCATCTTGAGAATCTGATCCTTATGAAGACCCTTGGCAACTTCAATCCTTGATCTCAATTTTCCATTAATCTGAATCGGCATGGTGATTTGATCCACCTTCAGGTATTCAGGTTCGGCTTTGGGCCACTCGGTCTTGACCACAAAATCCCTGCCTCCCAACAAATGCCAGATTTCCTCTGCCAAATGGGGTGTTATGGGTGCCATAAGTTGGGCATAGGTTAACATAGTTGTCTTTTTCACACAAGTACTGGCCTTGGACCTGACCATTGCATTATACAGTTCATAAAGCCTTGCAATGGCCTTGTTGAAGATAAACCCCTCGATCTCCCTGGCAAATTCGTTTATGGTCTGGTGAAGGATTTTCTTAAGTTTCAAATCCTCTTCGGGAGTTCCCGCATCGTCCATCGAATTTATGTCGTTGGCAAGTCGCCATACCCGTTCCAGGTGCTTGGAAGCAGCTTCAACCCCTGTTGTTGTCCATTCAATATCCCTGTCCGGAGGTGAATCCGAAACCATATACCATCTAGCAGTATCTGCACCATACTGTTTGATTAAACCCTGGGGATCAATGATATTGTTTTTTGATTTTGCCATTTTGGCCGAAGGAATAATCTCAACGGGCTCACCAGTACTTTTTAACCTGGCTTCTGTTCCTGATACCTCCACATCGGTGGGAAAGTGATAGATCGGTCGACCATTCTTGTCCCTGGTTTGGTAAATGGCATGATTGACCATCCCTTGGGTAAAGAGTGAATCAAAGGGTTCCCTGCACTTTTCTGACAAATGACCGGTCAGCTGCATGGCCCGAGCAAAAAAACGGGAATACAGCAAATGCAGGATGGCATGTTCGATGCCACCGATATACTGATCGACATTCATCCAGTAATCAGCCATGGCCAAGTTTGTTGGTGTTTTTTCGTCGTGAGCCGTATAGCGTACAAAATACCATGAACTATCGACAAAGGTATCCATGGTATCGGTTTCCCTTTCGGCATCAGATCCACAATTCGGGCAGGTGCACTTCTTGAAAGTTGGATGGTGATCCAAGGGGTTGCCGGGTTTCTCGAAACTCACATCCATTGGCAACTCAACCGGCAAATTTTCCTTTTTTTCCGGTACGAGGCCACAATTGGGGCAGTGGATTACCGGAATGGGACATCCCCAGTATCTTTGCCTGCTGATACCCCAATCCCGTAATCGGTATCTGACAACCTTCCTGCCTACTCCCCTATCCTCGCAATGTGCTATGGCCGCAGCGATACCCTCATCCCCCGTTTGCAACTCATCGCCAGCAAAACCCTGCAAATACCTTACTTTTTGAGTTTTGGGTGGAACATAGGCCTCATTGGCCACGGGTGTATCCGAATCCTCAGGAAAAAAAACATCTATGACCGGGAGATCATACTTTCTGGTAAAATCCAAATCCCTCTGATCATGGGCCGGACAGCCGAAGATTGCCCCGGTACCAACAGTATTGAGAATGAAATTTGCTACCCAGATTGGCAAGGTTACCTCAGGATCCAGTGGATGGCGGACCTTGAATCCGGTATCCACACCTTTCTTTTCGAGCAGTTCAAGTTCCACCTCCGAAGTACCAGCCTGACGACATTCCCGGATGAATTCCTCAACTTCAGGATTTTTCTTGGCAATCGCCCTAGCTAGCGGATGTTCCGGAGATACTGCTGCAAAAGTGGCACCCATCAGGGTATCCGGTCTTGTTGTGTAAACCGGTAGCCTGTCAATTCCCTCAGGACAATCAATGGTTTCAAAATCGAATTCCAGACCGGTGGATTTGCCGATCCAGTTTCGTTGCATGAGGCGGACCTTGTCCGGCCAGCCCTCAAGCCCGTCAATGGCTTCCAGCAGCTCTTCAGAAAAATCGGTTATTCTAAAGACCCACTGGGAGAGTTCCTTTTGTTCAACCTTTGCCCCGGAACGCCAGCCCATTCCATCAATGACCTGTTCGTTGGCCAAAACGGTCCCATCCACCGGATCCCAGTTAACCAGGGTTGTTTTCCTGTCAACCAAACCCTTGTCAATCATGTCCAGAAACAGGGCCTGTTGCTGGCCATAATACTCCTTGTCACAGGTTGCCAGTTCCCTTTTCCAGTCTATGGACAATCCCAGCGTCTTCAGCTGCTTTCTCATTTCAGAAATGTTTTGGCGGGTCCATTTGTCCGGATGCTCGTTGTTCTTGAGAGCGGCATTTTCAGCCGGCAAGCCGAAAGCATCCCACCCCATCGGGTGGAGCACATTGAAGCCCTTGGCAATCTTATACCGGGCAATGACATCACCCATGGTATAATTGCGGACATGACCCATGTGGATTTTCCCCGAAGGATAGGGAAACATTTCCAAAACATAGTATTTGGGTAGGCTATGGTCCGATGAAGCCTCAAAAACTCCAGCCTTTTCCCATTTCCTCTGCCAGAAATACTCCTGTTCCAGGAAATTATATTCTGTCATTAATTTTCCCGGATATGTTTAGAAGCCCAACTCTGCAATCTTGAGTTGGCGAGCCCTTGCCAGGATGGAATTTTCTATTTCCCTGTTCAGATCAGGATCAACCACTCCTGCTCTTGTTCTGAATGTAACCTGGAGCGATCTAGCATCCAGGGAAGGATCGCTGACGACAACTGTTGCTTGATACTCCCTGGTACCACCTGGTGGTGTTGCCCATCCAAATTGAATGACACCGGTAAATGGATCAACTTCCTCAATGGGCATGAAATCAAGTACTTCCAGAGTTGCCTTCCAGATAAACCTGTTGACTTTCAACTCGGTGGAGGAATTCTGCATAAGAAACAGGTCCCTCAATCGCTGTGGTCTTCCCTCGGATTCAACTTCCGCCTTTTCCTCTGCCTTGGGTACGGTTCTATCCCCACCTCCAAAGATGTTCAAGCCATTTGAACAAGCACTCAAAGAAAATACTACGAACAGTGCCAATATAAAGCCGAGAGACTTTGTCCTAATCATATCAAGTTACCTTTCGTCCTTAGACCCATGCCACTGATTTGACCTTTATGGCACAAATCAAAAACTGATGCCATAAAAGCATCAAATTATTTGGTCAGATTGAACATTCCTAAATTAACCTATGTTCATTACCAGTTCAATATTTACAAATATTTTATTTGATTAACCAGTTCCAACAGGATTGTTATTAATTTTTTTGTTCAAAATGGAAATTGCAGGGATAATGGTTATTTACCATATTGCTGGCAGGAACTGAAAATTATCCAACCAAAGTCATTATAATCAAAATGTCTCTATCCGAAATTGTTTCACAGGTTCAAAAGGCTGAAATGGAAGCCAACAGGCCAATTGGTTCAACCCGGGTAATTGCCGTTTCCAAACTGCAACCCAATGAGAGGGTTATGGCCCTTTTGGCAGAAGGTCATGCGGAATTTGGGGAAAACAGGGTCCAAGAAGCTGCCAGCAAATGGCCGGAATTTCTGGCAGCATATCCTCAAACCAAACTACACCTTCTTGGACCCCTGCAGTCCAACAAGGCAAGACAAGCCGTACAACTCTTCGATTGTATTCACTCGATTGACCGTACCAGTTTGGTCACCAGAATTGTTCGTATCGCTGACGAAATCGGTTCCTGCCCGGACCTGTTTGTTCAGGTAAATACCGGTGAGGAACCACAAAAGTCTGGTGTCTTGCCCGGTAAGACCGATCAACTTGTAGCTGAAATCAGGAAGTACAATCTACCCCTCTTAGGACTGATGTGCATACCTCCCTTTGATGAAGAACCAGCCTTGCACTTTGGCCTTCTCGCCAATCTCGCCAAACGAAATGGGTTATCCAACCTGAGTATGGGCATGAGCAATGATTTTGATTCGGCCGTTAGAATGGGTGCAACCCACATACGTGTTGGCACAGCCATTTTTGGTGAACGGGATTATTCCAAACGGTAATCCGGACACCTCACTCAAGAATTGATGACTATTTGGGTCTCGCCTGTGAGATTGCCTACAATCCAGATCATGGTTTTCCAGTCAACTGCCACACATCCTTCTGTGGGAATTCTAGGTCCTCGCCAGACATGCAGAAAAATCGCCGAACCCTTGTCCGGTTCCGGATTGGCTCTGTTGTAATTGATTGGTATGACAATATCGTAAAGTGAATCGGCCCTGAACATCTTTTCATGGCTGAATTTCCAATTGGCACCATTGGGAATCAACTTGTTGTAGTGAGGATCCAGGGGATCATCGGACCAGATATACCCTTTTCTGAGGGGAATTGCCTGTGGTGGCAGGAATAATCGGGAGACCCTGTCTGGTCGGTAATAGACATTCTCAAGTGAATAGACACCTGCCGGTGTGACACCATCGCCTTCGGTTTTAACGGCGTTTATGCCACCTCGACCAATAGAGCAGGGGAATTTTGTACCCTTGAACCATCCATGCCACTTGTTGATGAATATGATTTCCGGGAAGGTCAAAGTCTGTGACCGCTTTTTCGTGCCTTTACAGCCATATATTCTGCATTGTATTTGTTGACTGCGGTCAAAATGGGAATTCGTTCATGTACATTGATTCCCTGTGATTCCAGGATGGATACCTTGGCCGGATTGTTGGTCATCAGTCTGGCATTTCGATATCCCAGTAGTTTCAGGACTTCCGATCCCAATCTGAAATCCCTTTCATCATCCTCAAAACCCAAACGATGATTTGCCTCAACCGTATCAAAACCCTGATCCTGTAGGGAATAGGCCCTTATTTTGTTAATGAGGCCAATTCCCCTGCCTTCCTGATTGATATAAAGCAGAATTCCCTCTTCGTTGTTAATCATTCTCTTCAAGGCAAGGTGTAACTGTGGTTGACAGTCACATTTCAATGAACCAAGCACATCCCCTGTAAAGCAGCCTGAATGAAGTCTGGTCAGCACTGGCTTATTCCTTGGTGGAGAGCCAAAAACAATTGCACAATGTTCATCACCCCCAAGCTTTTCCCGAAAAAGATAAATCATTGAAGGAACTTTTTCGGAGAGTGGGAGAGTGGATTTTGAAACCAGTTCAAGGGAAACATCCGGTTTCTGTTTCGGGTCAAAATCCTGAACCTCTAGACAGGACAACTGGGTTTTCTCGACCTCCTCACCCTGCAACATCCGAACCAGGACTGCAGGGAGCAATCTGGCCTTTCTGGCAAGCTCAATTGCCATCCTGTGCAAATGGGCCTTGCCCCCTCTTTCTGTTTCCAGGGGACCCTTCCAGGGAACCTGCAGGTCACGAGAGGGATCGGCAATGGCTCTGACCCAGTCCAAACTGGCATCATCGGGGATAATGATACGAGCCAAATCTTCATCATAAACCCGTGCCTTCAGAGTGTCGGCCCTTCTTCGAGTTAGAGCAATTACGGTCGTACCCTCAGCCAGGAATTCCTTCATCCGGGGTAATGATCCGTTTTCTACCGGCAGCACAACACAAGCATTGTCATTGTCCTTGATGACAACCGGAATGCCCAGCCTCATATCGCTCAGAATTCTGGCCAGAACTTCATCTTTTCGCAAGGCGAGATGCATTTCTGTTTTGTTCCTTCGGTCCATTGAGATCAAGTCCTTTACGGCTGCATATTTTGGGTGAAATTTCGTACCCTTCCATTCAAGCCGAGACCTATTACCATTTTCTAGCCATCTTCATTTAACAGCATACCTTATGGAAACTAAATTTCAGAAGTACAAATAGAAGGTCTGCAACAAAATGCCAATGCTAATTTTAGGTTGAAAATTTTGAATTTTTCATTAGGATATAACAATCATCCGCACCAGAGCAGTTCAATTTCGAGAATATAGGGTAGGTGTGGGACCCTAAATTTGTTCTCATAAAGATAACAAAGATACTATTGTGAAAAAATTTCTTCTTATAATTTTACTAGTTGGTTTGGCTGGTTGCAGTATTGTCGACTTTGGTCCACCTGAGAGAATTGACAATGCTTGTAATATCGTGAAAACCAATCCCAACTGGTATAGACACATGGATCGGGTCGAGAAAAAATGGGGTATCCCGATGTCGGTCCAGATGGCTGTAATTTACCAAGAAAGTAAATTTGAAAGAAATGCCAGACCTCCTCGCAAGTTCAGGATGGGTGTCATTCCAGCCGGTTATGAAACCACTGCATACGGTTATGGACAGGTTTTGGATGGCACTTGGAAATGGTATCAGGATTCCATTGACAATCGAAAGGTCAGCCGAACTAATTATGGTGATGTCGTAGAGTTCATAGGTTGGTATACGGACATTTCTGCACGTGACTTGAATATCTCCAAAAGTGATGCCAAAAATGTTTATCTGGCCTATCATGAAGGTCATGGTGGATATCGCAAGGGAAGTTACAGACAGAAAGCCTGGTTGATTGATGTTTCTAACAAGGTTGCCAACATAGAACGTCAATATCGGAGCCAGTTGAGAGGATGTAGAATCGGCTTGTTCTGATCCTGACTGGATTAATCCAAATTCAGTAAATCCTTTTGGAGTTCTATGTTGAAAAATCTTGGATCAATCTTGATATTGGATTTTATATCCAGTAGCTGAACCATAGTTCTGTTTTCGAATTCATCGACAAACACCCAGCCGACCCACAGCAGGGGGTCATTCTGGAACACCAGTTCCAGACGCCCCTTAAGGTGTTGGGATGTTATCCTCAAATGCAACTCGTTGTAGTCGGTACCAATCAAATGATCCAAGACAATATCTGAGTCATTAAAATCCAGATCCCTTTTCAGAAGGTGAAAAAAAGGGGTATGTCTCAACGGGTAAAAGTCTGGGCCGGTGTTGGAATTCTTGTCGAATACCGCAACACTCCCCGAGTGAGCAATGAGAATGCCAGTATCGGGAGGGGAATATTCCAGCCTGGCCCTCAGAGGACGATCCAGATGCAGTTTGCCATTTGATCTTGAACCGTCATAATTTATTTGTAGAATTTCCGAATACAGGGTATCGATTTCTTCAAGATAGGTTTCAAGATCCTGGAGTGTTGGTTTGTCCTCTGTCTGTGCCGGAAGTTGTATTGAAAGGGCAAGGAAGCCAAAAAGCAGATAACCGATCTGTTTGCAAGTCTTGTTTAGAGACCGTGTACCAAGGATATTTATTTCTTGCCTCCCTGCATTGTGGGTAATCCAATAGTCAAATATAAAGTATAATTCCTGGGATTAGGGAAATAAATTAACTCTTTTTTGATTGGGGATTCTATGGGCCAAGAATTTAATTTGATACCTGTATACGGATTTCGAGCCACATAGATATTTGCTAAGCTAAATTTATTATCCCAAAATACTTCAGGATTTAGTATTGGACCGGAATTACTCTGGTAAGAAGATTTCCCTTTTCCCGACATGATTGGCCTTACCAATCAAATCCTCGTCTTCCATCCTTTCAACTATTTTTGCAGCCTTGTTATAACCAATTCCTAGTTTTCTCTGGATATAGGAGATGGAAACCCGCCGATCCCTTCTGACAATTTCTACTGCCTGGGGATACAAACTGTCTTCGGAATTCTTGCCACCAACAAATCCCAGAGCCTGATCAACCTCAGCCTCGATTGTACCCTCTGGATCATCAAAGATCTGGTATTGGTGTTCGGTGCTGCCATAGGTCTTTTTCAAGTATCCCACTACCTTTTCGACCTCCTCGTCAGTTACCAGTGGGCCATGTACCCTCTGGATCTTGCCTCCCCCGGACATAAACAGCATATCACCCTTGCCAAGGAGTTGTTCAGCACCTTGAGTATTCAAGATTGTCCTGCTGTCTATCTTGGATGAAACCTGGAATGAAACGCGGTTGGGGAAATTGGATTTGATAATTCCGCCCATTACATCGACCGATGGCCTCTGGGTAGCAGCAATGAGGTGGATTCCACTTGCTCTTGCCTTTTGGCTCAACTGTTGGAGACACTCATCAATTTCCTTTCCAGCCGTTTGAACCAAATCAGCCAATTCATCAATGATGACAACGATATAGGGCAAATACTCTACCTCAAATTCCTTTTTGGTAAATTCTGCCCGCCCGGTTTCCTTGTTGTAACCAGTCTGTATCTTGATGGAGTAAACTTTTTCTCCCTTTTCCATCAACTCCAGCATATGAGTGTTATAGGATTGGATATTCTTGATATTCAATCTCATGCTTTGCATTTTCTCATATCTCTTGTTCATCTCGTAAGTGACCCACTTCAAAGCCACAACCGCCTTCTTCGGGTCGGTTACTACCGGGGATATCAAATGCGGGATACCGTCATAACCACTCAATTCGATCATTTTTGGGTCAATCATCAACAATTTGCATTGATCAGGTGAGAGCTTGTACAACATGCTCAATATCATTGAGTTCAACCCAACCGATTTACCTGATCCTGTGGTTCCAGCTATGAGAAGATGGGGCATGGAAACCAGATCAACCACAACCGCCATACCACTGATATCTTTCCCGAATATGAGGGGAAGTTTGTGTCGGGAATTCCAAAATGTAGTCGAGGAAGCTAACTCCTTCAGGTAAACGGTCTCCCTGATTTCGTTGGGTAATTCTATCCCGACATATGGTTCACCTGGAATTGTCGATATTCGAGCGGACAAGGCAGACATGGAACAAGCTACGTCATCGGCAAGCTGTATCACCCTGCTGGTTTTGACACCTGGGGCAGGTCTGAACTTGTAAAGGGTTACCACTGGACCCTGAAGAATTTTCTCGATTCTTCCCTGAACACTGAAATCGGC
>CAZHIL010000258.1:0-14390 GCA_964532985.1 uncultured Albidovulum sp.
CCATTTGGAGTGAACATTTCGTCATAGAAAAGATGATTAATTTCATAGTTTGAAAACAAACCCGATTCCTTGTTTTCGTTAACATCGGGATCTGCTGGTGAAACAATTTGATGATTCTTTACCATGAATTGTAACCATAAAGATAAATTCAACGGCTTTCAATAAACATCGGGAAAGGATTGTCAATGAAGGACAGCAGGGAGCCGTATTCAGGATTTACCCCCTGTCGAAATTCACATTGGACTGCCGAGCGCATTACATGTGGCTCTGGAGATAATCACCCAGACATTATAATTAGCTTTGACCAAACCAACCCGTTGGTCATGCACAGGAGTCCGTAACGAAAAATTCGGTCTGGGCAAAGCATCCATTTGGAGAATTCATATGTTTATTCATGTATCAAGATAATCCAGCCAGGGCTTTTGTTCTGCGATAATATGATCAACCATTTTGGGGATTTTCCTGGCACTGGTTACAACCGGGTCGACCAGAAGAGCCTGGATGACCAGATCCTTGCTTTTGTTCAAAACCGCTTCAGCTGTCAAATCATGGATTCCAATCTGATTGGTAAGCAGGCCTAGAACACCCGACGGTAAATTTAGTTCAATTCCCGAAACTCCACTTCCATCCACAAAAGCGGGAACCTCGACAACAATCCATTCGGGAAGATTTTTGATATAGTCCTTATTCGGAATATTGACTGCAGGTTCCTCATATTTATTGTCGGTCAGGATTCCTTCTATAATAGGAACCATTCTTTCCCGCTGTTCATTTTTTATGGTTGCCTTGCCCTGGCCCAGATAATTTCGATAGTAGCTGTAAAAGTCCAGAATTCCACGATGATCCGATACATCATGGGCCCAGCTGATATATTCTCCGAAATGGCTATCAGTTGTTATTGGGAGCACGCCAAAATATTTGAGAATCAAGGCAAAAAGCCTTCGGTCTGACCATTCACGAACCTCGGAAAGATGACTCAGGTCGATTCCCATCCAGCCTTCTGTTTCAATATCCTTTCCTGTTGCCTTGGCAGCGTTATAAATTTCGGAATATCCCGGCATTGTAGCGAAGTAGGGAGGGGCCTTTTCCAGTATTTCCTGGTAAACATCGCCTGTACTACCGGTATAATCCACCTCGGATAATACGGAAAAATGGTTCAGCCCTCCAGCTCTGTAGAATATGTTATTTACTGGTTGCTCCAATATCTCTGGTAAATGCCTCTCCAAGGATGCGATTTCATGGCACATGCCGATAAATTTCAGATGTGGAAACTTCCGGTGAACAGTGGTACAAATACGACTCATCGGGTTGGAAAAGTTAAAGACCGTTGCTTGAGGGGCATGATCTGAGATCTTTTGGCAAATATCCAATATGGCAGGTATTATCCTGAGTGAATGGAATAACCCACCGGGGCCGCCATTTTCACCATAAACCTGCTGGATTCCATACTGTTGTGGAATTTTCCAGTCCAAATCCCACAATTTGAAGCGGTCTCCAATCTCAATCATTATCACAACGAAATCAGCGCTTTTCAGGGCTTTTGCGAGGTCCATTTCAACACTAACTCTCTGATTCAAGCCATTGGCATTGATGTAAGCTTGGGCGAGTTTTCGTGTTTTTTCGACTGCAACAGGATTGATGTCGTTGAATACGATTTCTGAATCAGTCAATACCTCGCTCTGGAATATATCTCCAAGTAAATGAGCTCCAAATTGAATACTTCCTGCTCCGACAAGAACTATTTTCGTCATACTTTATTCCTCTGTTTGATGCTGGGATTTCTTACCCAAGAAAGACAAAGTGCCTTTTCCAAAAGACTTGGAAGGAGCAAATTGTCTTGAAATTTCTCATAGTGGACCGCAACACAAATCGTGATTGCTGATCGCCATAACCTCAGACCAAACCACTCGGGAAAAATATAATGGGGTGTGAATCCGAACATTTTCTATCTTAGCAAAACGGGCATTAGGAAAATCGATTTGAGCACTTGGCCATAATGGGGTAAAAACCAGATATACTTACTAACATAAGTTACCTGTCGAGGTTCAATAACGAGTTTCTAAGGGCCTCACACGTAGCTTTTGGTGTTCTGACCTGGGTGTCATAATTTACATGCACCAGACCAAAACGTTTATCATACCCTAAAGACCATTCATAATTGTCCAATAATGACCAGATAAAATATCCTTTAATATCAATCCCCTCAGAAATGACTGCCTTGACAACCTGTATATGGTCTCGTAGAAAGTTTTGTCTGTCTACATCGCCAATAACCTTGGAATAATCATTGGACGTATCTGCCATACCATTTTCGGTTACAAAAATAGGTAAACCATTGGCATAATCCTTGGCAACCCATCTCAGGAAATGGCCCAGACCTTGAGGATAAATCTCCCATCCCATCCCGGTTTTGGGCAGGGTACCTTCCTGCTCGATCCATCCTGGAAATTCTTCACCCCCGGCAGCAATCAATTTGCGGGTATAATAGTTTATTCCAATCCAATCGACAGGTTCACCGATTATGTCAAAATCATTTTCCCAATCCCTGGGCAAATGCTCCTCGAGGTAGGAGAGGGCTACTTTAGGATACTCCCTTTTTTGAACTCCACCCAGAAACCACCTGTTATATATCTCATCATACAATTTTGCCTTGCTGATGGCAGCTTTTGAATTGTTTGCCGGTTGGGCATATTCAAAATTGACCACCAGCCCAAGATTGGCAGCATTAATTGCCCTGAGTTCACAGATTGCAGTTCCATGGGCAAGAAGTACATGATGCATTGCTCTGGCAGTAGCCCTGATATCCCTTATTCCCGGTGCATGTTGTCCGGTAAAGTGCCCTAACCAAGCCACACACCATGGTTCGTTGATTGGAGCAATCGAATGGACCCTATCACCAAGCAAATTACCCATGGTGGAAGCAAATTGTCCAAACCATGAGGCAATATCGCGATTGACCCATCCACCTAGGTCGGAAATGTATGAAGGTAATTCCCAATGATACAGGGTTAGAAATGGCTTTAATCCACAAGCAAGGATTTCATCAACCAGACGATCGTAGAAATCCAAACCTTCCTGATTCGGTTCATTCATGCTTTCCGGAAAAATTCTGGCCCATGAAGTTGAAAACCTCCATGCATCCAAGCCCAATGATGATACCAATTTGAGATCATCCTTGTACCGGTGGAAATGGTCACAGGCTATTTCGCCATTTTCCATGTTTCTCACATTTCCGGGGGTCGATGCAAAAGTATCCCAATGGGTTTTTCCAGCGCCTCCGAACCCATGACCCTCAATTTGATAACTTGAGGAAGCAGTACCAAAGACAAAATCCTTGTGAAAATCAGAACGGTAGAATCCAAGTGTGGGATAAGGGTTGACAACCGGTGAAACTCTACCTTTGAAACCTTTTGGGGGTCCAGTCGTTTCACCAACGATCAATTCCGATTCCCATATTTCGGTATAGGGATTTTCTAATCTCCCCTGAACCAATGAAATTAGCATTTCCCCACAGCGTTCCCCAGCCTTCCTTACTGATGAGGTTAATGAAGTGAAAACAGGTGATTGACCTTCATTCCCCAAATAGGAAAGCTTGTCATCAAAGATTATCACTGAAATATCCTTGCCCAGTTCCAAACCAAGCTCCACAAGGGCACGCCTTACCCCAATCCCTACGATCATTGAAGAGACAACAAAAGCAGTTGGAGGTTGTGGCAACCGCATGATCTCATGGACAGATTCATAACCATATGGTTCGGTCATTTCATTGGACTGCAAATAACCTGTCTTGGGAAACAGGTTATTATTTGCAAGAGCAGTTTCGTAACCAGCACGGCGGCGGTAAGCAAAATCCATGGTTTCCAGACCATTTATGAGGGCGATATCGACATGGCCCAATTCAATCAGGTATTGGGTAGCCTTTTGAAATGCCCTGAAATTGTCGACATCCATCCAGGAGTAATCCTCAACGGCTGTTGACACCCTTCCATGAACCAGGAATGGAATTCCAAGGCGTTTCAGCACGGAAATGCGAAAATCCCTGTATCGCGGGGCCTGGACCATGATGCCATCAACAATTCCCTGTTCGACCATTTCGCGATAGGCCAGGGAAACCTCCTCATCCCTTACGACTGAAAGTGAAATGTTGTATCCTGCCTTGGAATAGGCTTCACCTGCCCCGGCAAGAAAATCAGAAAATATAGGATTTACCATCTCGTGATTGGCTGAAACGGGAATAACATGACCTATGGACCAGGATTTGCCGGTTGCCAATCTTGTGGCAATTGGATTCGGCCGGTAATTCAATTGTCGGGCAGCTTCAATTACTTTTTGCCTGGTTTTTTCATTGACTTCCGGAAATCCATTAAGTGCCCTGCTTACAGTGCTTTGTGATATACCAAGGTGTTGTGCCAGTTGCTTTAATGTCATTGGGTTTGAATAAATTTGTTTTGAAAAAATTAAATAATTAGTTTATTAGGTTTTAAATTGCTTTGAAAAATATTCAAACGCTTTAGATTATTAATTGAAACGCGGAGGAAATATGCGTCTAACAAAAACTATTTTAGCCGGGATTATATGCTCGGGACTGACCGCAGTTAGCGGTTCTTCAGAGGAATTGATGTTTCCCATTGGGGAAGGAAATTTCAACTGGGACAGCTATCATGAATTTGCTGAAATGGACCTGACTGGTGAAACGGTTTCTGTTTTTGGCCCCTGGCTGAATCAGGACAAGGTGTTTGTAGACAGTGTCATTGCCTATTTTGAAGCTGCCACTGGAGCCGATGTGGAATATTCCGGATCCGATTCCTTTGAACAGCAAATCGTGATTGATACTGAAGCGGGATCACCACCTAATATAGCGGTTTTCCCGCAACCTGGTTTGGCCGCTGATCTAGCTTCAAAAGGCCTGCTGGTACCATTGGATTCATCAGTTGGCGACTGGGTAAGAGACAATTACGCCGCTGGTCAATCCTGGGTTGATCTTGGCACCTATGCTGACGAAAACAATAATGACCAGCTTTACGGATTTTTCTACAAGGTGGATGTAAAATCACTCGTTTGGTATGTTCCCGAGAATTTCGAGGATGCAGGTTATGAGGTTCCTACAACCATGGAGGAACTGAAAGCCCTGACTGACCAAATCGTAGCCGATGGTGAAACACCCTGGTGTATTGGTTTAGGTTCTGGTGGTGCCACCGGTTGGCCTGCAACTGACTGGGTTGAAGACCTTATGTTGAGAACTCAGGCACCAGAAGTCTATGATGCTTGGGTTGACAATTCAATGAAGTTCAATGATCCGATTGTAGTAAATACCATTGAAGAGTTCGGTGCCTTTGCCCGAAATGATGATTACGTTTCCGGAGGTGCTGGAGCAGTTGCTTCAACCGACTTCAGGGACAGTCCCAAGGGAATGTTCACTTCACCACCACAATGTTACATGCATCGCCAGGCATCATTCATTCCGGCATTTTTTCCTGAAGGTACAGAGGTTGGCGTAGATGCCGATTTCTTCTACTTTCCGGCTTTTGAAAGCATGGATTTGGGAACACCAGTGCTCGGCGGTGGAACTCTTTTTGCCATTACCAGCGATTCACCTGGAACAAGAGCTTTCATCGAATTCCTTCAAACACCGATTTCGCATGAAATCTGGATGGCCCAAAGGGGATTCCTTACTCCACACAAGGGCGTGAATCCCGATGTATACACCGATCCGACACTTCGTAATCTCAACGAAATCCTGCTTGGTGCCACGACCTTCAGATTTGATGGTTCGGATTTGATGCCGGGACCAATTGGTGCTGGTGTATTCTGGACAGGCATGGTGGATTATGTCGGTGGCAAGGATGCTCAGGAAGTGGCCGATGAAATCCAGGCAACCTGGGATGCCCTTTAATCGATTTGGGACAACCTGAATAAAATTTGGGTTGAGGGCAACAAATGGAACAAGTGATTTTTGCATTGGGTACCATCCTGGTCGGAGTGGCCGGGTGTGTAGCCTACTTCTATTTTTCCAACCTTGCCCTCGACCTCATTTTGCCCAGCAAGGGAGCTAATGCAGGTCGAAACATCAATTTGACACTGACCATCAGGCCATGGTTGTTTATGGGACCTGCCATTCTCCTGCTAAGCGTTTACCTGGTATATCCGGTAATAAATTCGATATGGCTTGCCCTCCATGACTCCAATGCCAGGGAATTTGTCGGACTTGACAACTTTTTCTGGCTGGTGGGTGATGGAAAATTTCGGGAATCTTTACGCAACAACCTGCTTTGGTTAATAGTCGTACCTGCCGCATCAACCATATTTGGATTGATTGCTGCAGCCCTGACTGATCGAATTGCTTGGGGAAAATTAGCCCAATCGCTGATATTCATGCCCATGGCCATTTCATTCATCGGAGCAGCTGTAATCTGGAAATTCATTTATGACTTTCGGGGTGAAGGGGTTCCCGAAATCGGGCTGCTCAATGCCCTGATTGAACTCATAGGGATGGAACCGCGAGCATGGATAACATTAAATCTGGGCAACAATTTCCTGCTCATGATAGTATTGATTTGGATCCAGACCGGTTTTGCGATGGTAATTCTTTCGGCCGCCCTCAAGGGTATTCCCGAGGAAACCATTGAAGCAGCGGTCATTGATGGTGCCACGCCAATACAAATCTTTTTCAGGATCATGGTTCCCCAAATCATGGGAACCATTGCTGTAGTCTGGACGACGATCACCATCCTAGTGCTGAAGGTTTTTGATATTGTTCTTGCAATGACCAATGGACAGTGGGGTACTCAAGTGTTGGCAAACCTGATGTTTGATTGGATGTTCAGGGGAAATGATTCTGGTCGAGCTTCTACGGTTGCATTGGTCATCATGGTGCTCGTCATACCGATCATGATCTGGAATATTCGCAATGCCAAGAAGGAAATGAACTAGTGGAAAATATTGCTGGAAATAGTCCAGCATTAAGATGGGCTGTTAATCTATCGGTGGCTTTTTTGGTCCTCTTGTGGATTATCCCAACCACTGGTCTTCTGGTATCCTCCTTCAGGGATCGAGACCAAATTTCCTACTCGGGTTGGTGGAAAGCGCCTTTCAAGCAAGAGCAGAACCGGATATTCCGTTCACAACCTCCTGAAGACCAAACCGAAATCGATGGAATTTTTGTCTTGGAGGGTAACCTTTTCGAAGGTGAAAGTGGCGAAATTCTGGCCTTTGGTACAAGTTCGAGGGATCCATCAAGATACCAACCCAATGATATCGGTGAAATGTCAAGGGACCGTACCATGTTCGTTGATTCCGAAGGGAATTATAGGATTACCTCGCCAGAACCACATACTGGGTCAAGGGGTGTAAGAATTTTTGCAACTACATTGCAACCACCCAAAATGACCCTGGAGAATTATGAGAAAGTGATATTATCCGAGGGTTTGGGGAAATCATTTCTAAACACCTTTTCAGTAACGATACCAGCAACTGTCATTCCGATTCTCATTGCAGCATTTGCTGCTTACGCCCTCGCTTGGATGGAATTTCCTGGAAAATACATTCTCATTGCCTTTGTGGTGGGATTGCTGGTGGTACCCCTGCAATTGACATTCATACCACTTCTCAGACTTCACAACTCGCTTGGCATAGGCAAGGAATATTTGGGAATTTGGTTGGCCCATACCGGATTTGGCTTGCCATTGGCGATCTACCTGTTAAGAAACTATATAGCGGGATTACCCAAGGAAATCATAGAATCAGCCAGGGTTGATGGTGCAACCGACTTTGATATTTTCCGAAAAATAATTTTACAACTTTCCTTTCCGGCTTTGGCAAGTTTTGCCATTTTCCAGTTTCTCTGGGTATGGAATGATTTGTTGGTTGCTACAGTTTTTCTTGGCAATAACGAGGACCAACTAGTAATGACTGGTAGGCTCAGGGAACTGCTAGGATCAAGGGGAGGGGACTGGGAAATACTGGCCACCTCGGCATTTGTCTCCATAGCTGTTCCAATCCTTGTTTTCTTTCTATTGCAAAAATACCTGGTCAGGGGCTTGTTGGCAGGTTCGGTAAAAGGAGGTTAGGTCTTGGACGCCGAGACAGATAGCGAATTCAGGAAGGATTTGGAAAAATCAACCGAAGAATGGTGGAAAGGGGCTGTTTACTATCAAATATATCCTCGATCCCTTTTTGAGTACAACAACGACTGGCTTGGGGACCTGCAGGGAATTATAAAAAAACTGCCATACGTTGCCAGTCTGGGAGTTGATACCGACTGGATATCACCCTTCTTCAAATCGCCCATGAAAGACGGTGGATATGATATTTCGTATTACCGGGATGTAGCTGCTGATCTTGGCACAATGCAGGATTTTGAGGATTTGCGGGTGATATTGTAAAGGGGGGGGCAAAACCGGTGAAGATGATTGCATTCATCTATTTAAGGTATGGCTTTGTTTTGAAGGAAGTGGGAAGTGGCTGAATTGTTAATTAAGGATGTTGGCAAGAGTTATGGGGATGTAGAGGTTCTCCATGACATCAACCTTGAAGTCCAGAAGGGTGAGTTCATAGTTTTCGTGGGTCCTTCGGGATGTGGAAAATCCACCTTGCTGAGAATGATCGCCGGGCTTGAAAAAATAACCACTGGTGAATTGTTGATTGAAGGGGAACTTATGAATGACGTTCCCCCAGCACAAAGAAGAATTGCCATGGTCTTTCAATCCTATGCCCTTTACCCGCACATGACCGTTCGAGAAAACATGGAGTTTTCCCTGAAGTTAGCCAAGCGTCCAAAGGATGAAATCAAGGCAAGTGTGGAAAATGCTGCCCAGATACTTCAGTTGGAAGATTATTTGAATCGTCTTCCAAAAGCCTTGTCCGGTGGACAACGGCAAAGGGTCGCCATTGGACGAGCAATCGTCAGAAACCCCAAGGTATTCCTTTTTGATGAACCCCTTTCAAACCTTGATGCAGCATTGCGGGTTGCTACCAGGATTGAAATTGCCAAACTCAAGCAGGAGATGCCTGATACGACTATGATATACGTTACGCATGATCAAGTCGAAGCCATGACACTAGCATCCAGAATTGTGGTTCTACACGGGCGTTCCATTGAACAGGTTGGACCACCATTGGTTCTATATGAAAATCCGTGCAATGAATTTGTTGCCCAATTCATTGGATCGCCTGCAATGAACCTTTTTCCAGGTGTAATTGTCGGGACAGGCGAGGAAACAACCGTGAAGTTGAAGTCGGGTGGAGTTACAAAATCCAGCATTCGCACCACGGGAGATTATATGAACAGGGAGGTGAATGTAGGCATCAGGCCAGAAGATTTATTCACAACTGATGGCGAACCAGTCTACTCGGGCAAGGTTGATATCACTGAGGCATTGGGTGAAATTACACTCCTGTATTTTGAAAATACCGGAAGTGAAAAAGATGGGGTGATAGCCAAATTGAATGGTATCCATTCGGGATTGAATGGAACGACGGTGAACCTTGCAGCAGATTCCTCGAAGGTGCTGATTTTCGCTGATGGCAAGTCTCTGAATTATATCCAGTAACCACAGACATTCCCAATTATAGCGGTTTTTGTAGTTATCCCAGTTTGACCTTCGACAGATACGGCCAATCCAATCATGGATGCTCCCACCCACGATAAGATTGTTTAGCCAAAGTTCTCTACGTAAATAATCATCATCAAGCCAATTTTGTAATCTGTCAATTTCAACGTATGACACTTGGTACACCCGTTCTCAAGGTCTGGAAGGGTACCAGATCAAAGAAATTATTTTCTATAGGTGGTTTTTGCCTATTTTCCAATTTCGTACAACAATAACGGCCTGTATGAAACTTGAAATGGCAATGTCAAAAATTCTCTTTTCGTCAAATGTACATTCCATAGTTGCCCCACATTACTAACCATTGCTATTATTTGTTGAGGTTAATTGGTTTAAATAAATCAATCCTGATCACATCCAGTGTAAAGCAAACAACTTTAATGGCATTAAATAATGTGTAGCAAACAGGATGTGATAGGGAATCTTGGAGTTTTCAGATTGATCTTCAATTGCCCTCTCTTACTGGTGGACCTCACCCAGAATGTAGCAATACCACCCCGAAAATTGATCATGTCCGGACCGATTAACTGGCCATTTCCCGAAACCGTTATAGACAATGGATCATCAAAATGTGGCAAGGTATTTCCGATTTGATCCAGTGCCTTGACAACTATACGGGTTTCATCGTTTTCCTCGGACTTTAACCATCTCCAATCAGGAACAACTTCCATTCTGTCAGCAACCGGGTTGCCTACCATTGAGTAGGAGATTACCTCTTCATCTCCAACATATCCTTTGAAGGTTACATTCTCCCATTCCTTTTTCCAGTGCCCCATTTCCTCTTCGCCAAAGGATTTGTGATCAAAGATAACAGGGGGATGGGGTAGATTGGGAAATCGGTCTCTGTTGGGATATTCAATGGCCGAAAGTTCTGAACCGTATCGCAATTCAACATAATCGCAATTGGTAAGAATAATCAAAGGTAGAACTCCTCCAATGTTTCTTTCCCCTCTGGCCCAATGCGTAACCGGTTTCAATACTGCTTGTAATTGTGGTGATTTTTGACTGGAGTAAACATAGGAGGCAAATTTGGGATTTCGGAACATATCCATTACGCCATGATGACAAATCCGGTCACCTGCACCAAAATCCTTGTGGGTATTGTAATCGGCAAAACACCATCCAATGCAGCCCGAGATTTCATCATCTCCATAGGCCTTGTCGAGGATATTCAAGTATCGTGTTACATGTTCTGCCTGACGCTGTTCGTGATCGGTTCTCTTGGTTGGAAAGGTATGGCCGTTGAATTCGGTAACCAGATAGGGTACGGATCTGTTTAATCCGGTAACATCTTGCTGCTTTCTAAGGGGGATTTGGGGATGATTGACACCGGGAAGTTCCTCCATTCCTTGAATAAAGTCGTTCATCGTATAGACATCTTCCAGGAATTCACTGTCGGTAATGTATCTCACGCCCCCGGTTTGTCGGGTTGAATCCAGTTTTCTGGATAAGGAATTTGTTTCCAAATAAAAATCATGATCATCTTGAGATTCATTGATCCGAACACCCCACAAGATTATTGAAGGATGATTCCAGTCACGCCTGATCATTTTTTCGACATTCGCTATGGTTCTTTGTTTCCATTTGGTGCCACCAATATGCTGCCATCCTGGGATTTCCTCAAATACCAGCAAACCAATTCGGTCACAATGATCAATGAACCAGGGGGATTGAGGGTAATGGGACGTCCGGACCAGATTGCATCCCAGGTCAAATTTTAAAATTTCTGCATCCTTTTCCTGAGCCCGTCGTCCCATGGCATAACCTTCATAGGGATAGGCCTGATGGCGATTCAGACCAAGGATTTTCAATGGTTTGCCGTTCAACATAAAGCCCTTGGATGTAAATTCTGCCGTACGAAAACCTATACTGGTTTTAACGGTATCTTCGTGAGAATCGACCGAAATGCATGTGGTTAATTCATACAGGTTTGGATTCTCGACATCCCATAAACTGATTTTCTTCAATCCGTCCAATCGAATGGTATTTTCCTCTCCAGATACCTCCGAGTTTGTTTCAGCAACAACATGCCCTTCACTATCCCGTAGAATGTGGGTCATTTCAATTTTTGAACCACAATTGTCTATGCTGTTTAACCTGCACCAAATCCTGAGTGATTTTTGTTCCTCAAGTATATTGAGGGGTTCTGCCTTTATTTCACTGATTGAAACCTTAGGAACGGATTTGAACCAGACATCTCGATAGATTCCGGCATAGGTCAAATAATCTATCAATCCACCAAATGGGGGAATTTCAGGGTTTTCACTGCCATCCAAAACTACCGTAAGCAAATTGTCTCCAACCTTCAGGTAGGAATTGATACTTGCTTCAAAAGGGGTGTATCCATCAGTATGAGTGAGTAGGTGATGTCCGTTCAGGTACACCTTGGTATTGGCCATGGCACCTTCAAACAAAATGGTATTGACCTGATGGTCGTACTTACCGTCATAAGTAAAGACCTTTTGATAGCAATAGGATTGATACCAAGATGTTTCATCGAAATAGTTGTAGGGCAAATCTGCAGCATTGTGGGGTAACCTGACGCTCTGGCCTTGCCCAGGATTGTAGATCAAATCAGGTTCGAAATCAGCCCAAAAGTGCCAATTGTCATTAAATGGATGTATTTCTCTCATAATTTCATTCGGCTTAAGGTACAATTTGAATCCTACCAAAAATGATTCCGGATTTGATTACTCCAAAATGGACCTATGGCATTCCCCAATTTATAAAATGCTTTTTCCAAAATGCCGGGCAGCCATCCAACCAGCATTTCGATCGTCTACGATTACTATCTGTGGATTATACATTGTGTATTTTTCCGCGTATTGAAATCTAACTTCTGGCCCATTCGGGCACCCACTCGCCATGAACTTCGAGCAATTCATTCACCAAGTCCCAGATTTGTTGCAAATCAAGTTCAGCAGCGGTGTGAGGGTCCATCATGGCGGCATGAAATATGTTTTCCCGATTCTCCTCGATGATGGCCTTGACCGTCAATTCCTGAACATTGATGTTGGTTTTCATCAGGGCGGCAAGGTGTGTGGGGATCATTCCGATTTGCTCCGGTTGAATACCATTTCGGTCAATCAAGCAGGGGACTTCCACCACACAATCATCAGGTAAATTGGAAATCAGGTTGTTATTGGGAACATTTCCGTAAATTACCGAAGGTGAACCACTCCATACAGAATTTATTATGTCGGAGGCATATTCGTGACTGGGATTGAGTTCCATGGGGCTGTTGTCTCGATAGGATTCCGATTGAGCTTGCCATTCATCAATTTGCTCCTCACATCTGAGCAGATATTCATCCAGAGGGATATGAAATTTCTCAATAAGATCAGACCTGCCATTTTTAATAAACCAAGGGACATACTCGGCAAAATGTTCAGAACTTTCGGTTACAAAATAACCAAGGCGTTTCAACATTTCGTACCGAACGATATTGGGGCAGCGGGGATTCAACAAATTGGGTTTGGGTATTATCCCTTTTTCGAAACCTGACAAAAGTGAGGGATAAAGATCCTTGAACGAACCATCCTTGAGTATTTGTTCAAATCGAAGGAAGAAGGCCATATGATTAATTCCAGCACATTGATAGCGTATGGAATCAATGGGTATGTCCAGATCGTTGGCCAGTTCCTTGACTGTCCATTGTACGGAATGGCACAATCCAACAACGCTAATTTTGGGATAGAGTACCGAAAGTGCCCAACAATTGATAACCATCGGATTGACATATTGCAGCATGATCGCCTCAGGACATAATTCCGTCATGCCCTTGCAGATGCCCAACAAGTGGGGAACCGTCCTGATACCCCTCATAATTCCGCCGATACCCAGAGTATCCCCTATGGTTTGCCTTAGCCCGTATTTCTTGGGAATTTCAAAATCATTGACCGTACAGGGTTCATACCCGCCAATTTGAAAGGCAACAATAACGAAATCCGCTCCATCAAGGGCTTCCCGTTGATCCAGATGTTTGGAAACCGAAGCCGAAACGTCCAAGGTTGAAATTATCTTTCCGGTGAGATGGTAGGCATCATCCAATCTGGAGGGATCAATATCCATCAATGCAATATGTGCATTTTGCAGTTCTTCCCTCATTAAAACATCACCAATGAGGTTTATAAGAAAAACGGTCGAGCCAGCCCCGATGAAGGCTATTTTGGGTAAATTGGCCATAATTCAGGATACCTCAAATAATGGATTTGACCACAAATTCATTTTGACAAGACTTCCGGGTTTACCACCAAGTTTGGATCAAGACATCCATCAATTGCATTCAGTGCATTCTTTACTGTCATCATCCCCATGGCTTTTAAGGTATCATCAGTCAGGGCAGAGGAATGCGGACTAACAATAACCCTGTCATGTGACAATAACGGATTACCTGGATGAACGGGTTCCTCTTCAAATACATCCAATCCAACCCCGTGCAATTTACCCGTACATAGAGTTTCATGAAGGGCGTTTTCATCAATAATTCCGCCTCGACTTGTATTCACCAGAATGGCCTTGTCTTTAAGGATGGCCAATTCTTTTTTTCCGATTAAATATTTGGTTTTTGGGGTGAGGGGCAAGTGGAGTGTAATCACATCTGCAATCTTCAAGCCTTCTTCCAGCGATGATAATACGTTCAAATCACCTTCATCAGGTTTTAAGTACGGATCATAAACCAAAATATCCATCCCCAACGCCTGTGCCCGTTTTGCCACTTCCAGGCCTATTTTCCCAAAACCCACGATCAGGAGTTTTTTTCCATTTAGTTCTATGGGCCTATAT
>CAZHIL010000259.1:0-2133 GCA_964532985.1 uncultured Albidovulum sp.
TTCCTTGTCTTATGGTGCCCATTCAAATTTGTGTGTCAATCAAATCCGATTGAATGGCAACGAGGAACAAAAGAGAAAGTATCTCCCCGGTTTGATTTCCGGTTCAAAAGTTGGTGCACTGGCAATGTCAGAAGCCAGTGCCGGTTCAGATGTGGTTGCCATGAAACTGTCGGCCAGAAAGAGAAATGGATATTATCTTGTCAATGGAACCAAATACTGGATTACCAACGGACCCTCAGCCGATACCTTGATTGTATATGCGAAATCGAATCCTGACCAGGAGGCACAGGGAATTACCGCCTTTATTGTCGAGAGGGAAATGAAAGGCTTCTCAGTATCTAAGCCTTTTTCAAAACTGGGCATGAGGGGATCAGATACCTGTGAATTGATATTTGATGATGTGGAAATACCCTTTGAAAACGTACTTGGAGAAGAGGGTAAGGGTGTTCAGGTTCTTATGTCCGGACTTGATTATGAAAGGGTTGTACTGGCTGGAATCGGAATTGGCATCATGGCCGCATGTCTTGATGAAATCATGCCTTACATGAAATCCCGTAAGCAATTTGGACAATCGATTGGTGAGTTCCAACTGATGCAGGCAAAGATTGCCGATATGTATACAACATTGAATTCCGCTCGGGCCTATGTCTATGAAGTTGCAAAGGCTTGCGATCGGGGAGAAGTTACCAGACAGGATGCAGCTGCCTGTGTCCTTTACTCCTCGGAGGAGGCAATGAAACAGGCCCATCAGGCCGTGCAGGCCATGGGCGGGGCCGGATTTTTGTCAGAAGCCCCGGTCAGTCGATTGTTTCGCGATGCAAAACTTATGGAAATCGGTGCTGGAACCTCTGAAATCAGGAGAATGTAGATCGGGAGGGAATTGATGAAATTGATCGATTAACAAAGTGAAAAGCTCAGAGCTTGATACACAAGTTCAAAAATGTAGCAAATTGAAATAAAAATCCTGATGTAAAACCAATTTTAGCCCCAAATCAATTCTAAATTATAGGGGAAACAGCATCGTTGTAATGCTTTTGTTCCTTATGATTCAGATTCTCAGGATGATTTGTGTAGAGCCGAATTGGCTCTACACAATTGCAAAATATCGATTCGATATTGCTCAGATCATGTATTGACCGCCATTGGCACTGACAGTAGAACCAGTGATAAAACTGGCCTCATCAGAAACCAGAAAAGCCACACATCGTGCGATTTCTTCCGGTTCGCCCAGCCTGCCAACGGGAATTTGCTTGATAATCTGTTCTCTAACGTTTTCCGGTACGGCCATGACCATTTCTGTCGCAATATAACCCGGGCAGATGGCATTGACGGTAATACCCTTGAAAGCACCTTCCTGGGCCAGGGATTTGGTAAACCCGATATCACCAGCCTTGGCAGCAGAGTAATTGGTCTGACCCATTTGTCCTTTCTGTCCATTCACCGAGGAGATATTGACGATTCGGCCAAATCCTCGGGACCGCATTCCTTCCCAAACCTGATGGGTCATGTTGAACAGACCAGTCAGATTGGTGCTAATGACATCATTCCATTTCTGTGGTGTCATGCGATGGAACATGGAATCTCTGGTGATACCTGCATTATTGATAAGAATTTCAACCGGACCTAACTGGTCTTCGACTTCCTTAACACCTTGTGTGCAAGCCTCATAATCTGCAACAGACCATTTGAAGGTTGCAATACCAGTAGCCTTGGTGAAATTCGCCGCAGCCTCCTCATTACCAGCAAAATTGGCGGCAACGTTATAACCATCTGCTTGCAATTTTTTGGCAATGGCGGCACCTATTCCTCTGGTCCCACCTGTTACAAGCGCTACTCTACTCATGATAAAATCCTTTACTAGAAATTGAAAACTATTTGCGTTCCACACACATGGCAACACCCATACCACCTCCAATGCATAGGGTCGCAAGTCCTTTTTGAACATCCCTTCTTAGCATCTCAAAGAGTAGAGTATTGAGGATTCTGCAGCCGGAAGCTCCAATTGGATGACCAATGGCTATGGCTCCACCGTTGACATTAACGATTTCTGGGTCCCATCCCATTTCCTTGTTGACTGCACAGGCTTGGGCAGCAAAGGCTTCATTGGCTTCCACCAGATCCAGGTCCGAAACC
>CAZHIL010000260.1:0-33561 GCA_964532985.1 uncultured Albidovulum sp.
GTCCTGGGGAGGGTGGTTCCCCGGGGGATGGCTAGCCATCCCCCGGGGAAAATCTAATCTGCTTGTAAGAAAAAAAATCGAGCAGAGGAGATTTTGCGATGCTAGCATTGGAGAACATTATGGATTTTCATCAGTTAAGGCAACAGGGAATGTCGGTTCGGGCCATCGCCCAGCATACCGGATACAACCGGGGGACCGTAACCAAGTACCTGAAGAACGGCCTGAAGGCACCCCGGTACAAGCCCCGTCCACCAAGGCCGGGGAAACTGGATCCCTACAGGGACTACATCGCGAACCGGCTGGAGAGCTTCCCCCAATTGTCGGGACAGCGCCTGTTCAACGAGATCAGGGATCGTGGCTACAAGGGAGGTTATTCCATCCTGACCTCCCATCTCCGCAAGGTCCGGCCCAAGCCGCCGGTGGAATTCGAGCGGCGCTTCGAAACATCCCCGGGCGAACAGGCCCAGGTTGACTTCGCGGAGTTCAGGGTGACCTTCACCAATGAACCCGACAGGCAGTACAGGGTTTACCTCTTCCTGTTCGTCATGGGCTGCAGCCGGTGGTTCCGGGGACGGTTCGGATGGGACCAGAAACTGCCCACGGTCCTGCGCGGCCACAATGGTGCATTCAAGGCCCTGGGGGGTGCACCCAAGACCATCCTCTACGACCGCATGAAGACCGCCGTCATCGGAACCCGCAATGGCAGGACCGATTACAACAGGCATCTCCTGGGCCTGCTCGACCATTACGGTGTCACGCCATGGGCCTGTCGTCCATACCGGCCCCAGACGAAGGGCAAGGTGGAACGTCTGGTATCCTATATCCGCGGGTCGTTCTTCACGGCCCGGGAGTTTGCCGACATGGACGATCTCAACCGCCGGTTCGAATCCTGGTGCAGGGAAGAGGCGGACAGGCGCCGTCAGGGAACCACCGGCAAGATTGTCTGGGAAGAACTTCGCAGGGAACAGCCGTACCTGACACCCCTGCCACCCCACATCTACGATGAGGCCATCAGGGTGGAACGCAAGGTCAACCGGGAGGGCATGGTCCGTGTCGACACCAACGGGTATTCGGTTCCGGACGGGACCACGGCCCGGATGATAACGGTCCACTTGGGACCCTCGACCCTGCGCCTTCATGATGAAGCGAACAACTGGATCGCCACCCATCCCCGCCTGGAGGGAAGGAACGGAAACCGGATCGATCCCTCGCATCGCCGCTCCCCGCCTCCCGGCCAGTTGAACCGGTTGTCACAAGTCACAACGGTCAGGAACGGGGATTCCCCCGGCATTCCGGTCCGGTCCCTCGACCTTTATGCTGCCATCGGTGACGCCCTGTCGCAGATCGGGGGTGCACGATGACCTCCCTGACCGAAAGCCTCGCCGAAAGCCTGGTCGGCCTCAGGATGCCCCATGCCCTGGAAGCACTGCCGGCCATCACCCGGGCTCTGGAACAGGGCGAGATCTCGGCCCTCGAAGCCATGGACCGCCTGTTGCTGGAGGAATACACGAAGCGCGAATCGAAACGCGTGGACGTGGCCTTCAAGACATCCCGGCTGCTGCCGTTGAAGACACTCGAAAGCTTCGACTTCACCTTCCAGCCCTCGCTGGACCGGGAAAGGATCATGGCCCTTGCGGAACTGTCCTTCATCGAACGGGGCGAGGTGGTCCATCTGCTTGGTCCCCCGGGAACCGGCAAGACCCATCTGGCAACCGCCCTCGGTGTGGAAGCCGTCAGGGCAGGCAGGCGCGTCTACCGGATAACGCTGGCCGAACTGGTCGACAACCTGATCCAGGCCGAACGGATCGGACGGTTGCAGGCCAGGATGAGGTCCTATGTCCATCCCTCGCTGCTGATCGTCGACGAGATCGGCTTCCTTCCAATCACACCCGGAGGGGCCAGCCTGTTCTTCCAGCTGGTCAATGCCCGCTACGAGAAGGGAGCCATGATCCTGACCTCCAACCTCGGCTTTGCCGACTGGGGGGAGATGTTCGGTGATCCGGTCATGGCAACGGCCCTCCTGGACCGTCTGCTCCATCATTCGGTGGTGGTGACCATAACCGGCCACAGCTACCGGCTGAGGGAACACATGGAGCTGATCCCCGACCATGTCAGGACCAACAAGTCACTGGTCCCGCCATCGCCACCCAAAAAAAGGGGACGGCCCAAATCAGGCAGCTGACACCGTAACTGCCGAAACCACAGGCCCACTTGCCCTGACTGAAAGTGGTACAATTTTAAACGGTAACTTTGGTATATTTTTAATTAGGTATTGACAGCCAGGCCATTCTGGGCATTCGTTCGTTGATCAAGTCGGGTCGTTTTGACAAATCCTGGGATTATATCGTGGAGGAACTGAAAAGGAGGAAGCCTTCCAATGACAATTGGAATCCATGGCAGGAAAAAAGGAAGGCAGCTTGATCAGAAAATGCACCACAATACAGGAATCACACCCCTTCGATAGATTAATTTGATGCCATTCAATTGGGGTATCATTTATTTGTCCTTAACCATGAGTCATTTTGGAGTCGAATTGGTATAAATTACGGGTACTTAAGATAAATACATTCTAATTATTCATTGCTCTCCAGGCTCGGACATTTTTCCTATGCTCGGAATAGCTTTTTGCAAAGGCATGACCCCCCTTCCCGTTTGCAACGAAAAAAAGGTAATCGGTTTCTTCAGGATGAAGGGCAGCATGAATTGACAAGCGTGAGGGGTTGGAAATGGGAGTTGGGGGTAAACCGGGATGAAGGTAAGTGTTATAAGGCGTGTCCTTTTTCAATTCACTTTGACGAAGACCTCTGCCCAAATATCCTTTTCCTTCGGTTAGACCATAGATAAGGGTCGGATCAGTTTGTAATAACATTCGTTTGTCAATACGATTTGAAAAAACCGAAGAAACCAATACCTTCTCCTCGACCAAACCTGTTTCTTTTTCGATTATCGATGCAAGAATTAATACTTCCGCAGGAGATTTCAGGTATGTATCAGCTGGTCTGTTATTCCATTCCTCTTCCAAAATTCTGGCTTGATTTGATGCCAGTCGATCTAAAAACTCCATTCGGTCGGTTGTGTATTTGATCAAATAGGTATTTGGAGCCAAGGTGCCTTCTGGCGGAATGGCATTGATGTTGCCTACAAAAAATGGTGCATTTTTTAGTGAATTGACAATTTGCCAACTGGTTAATCCCTCGATTATGGTCACTGAAAGCAAATAAGGATAGTCACTTTCCAGTATGGATTGAATAACCGGGGGCATTTCGCCTTCGTGGCTTTCTGAATATATTTCAGTATAGTTGCCCATTACGGGTATCCTTTCCCTTACCTGAATTGAGTTCCCCTTGCCTGAAAGAATCAATTTGATGGTATATTTGTACAGGTCTGGACCGGATTTTGTAATTATTGTCAGGACATCTTCCATGGAAGCGTTTGGGGGAATCTCAAAAAAACCGTAGTTGAGCTGATTTTGCTTGTTTGACAAATAAGTACCAATTTGAAAAACCAACTTGCTGTGTATTATTCCCTCTTCAAGAAGATTGTTGGCAATCCCATCCATATGTGCCCCTTTTTCAATGGTGAAATAAATAGCATCTTGAAGGGGACCTGCTTCCTTGAACTTGGTTGTTGTATATAACAGCAGACCCGCACCGATAATTACCAAGACAAGGAGAAAGGTAATTATCTCCGAAGGAAATGACTTTAAGGACATTTTAGAATTTTGAAAAAATCAAAGTTGCGTTAGAACCTCCAAAACCGAAGGAGTTTGACATCACATGATTGACCTTCCTTTGTTTGGCTGTGTTTGGAACTAGATCGAAGTTATCTGAAACAACTGGATTTTCCAAATTGATCGTGGGAGGTACAACTTGGTCCCTAATTGCCAAGATGGAAAATATGGCTTCGACGGCACCAGCAGCACCCAGCAAATGGCCAATCGAGGATTTGGTTGATGAAATGGATACATTGTCCAATTTAGAACCAAGCAATTTGCTGACAGCACTCAATTCTATTGTATCAGCCATGGTTGAAGTACCATGCGCATTAATATAATCCAAATCAGTATTGTTAATTTTTGCCTTGTTCAGAGCCATATCCATGGATCTCAAGCCACCACTTCCATCCTCGGATGGAGCTGTGATGTGATATGCATCGCCAGACAGACCATAACCGGTGACCTCGGCATAAATCTTGGCACCTCGTTTTTTGGCATGTTCCAGCTCTTCCAGGACTACAATACCTGCACCCTCACCCATGACAAAACCATCCCGGTCATTGTCGAAGGGACGACTGGCTCTCCCAGGTTGTTCACGCCACTGGGTTGAAAGTGCCTTGCAGGCATTAAAACCGGCTATGCCTATCTCACAAATCGGGCTTTCAGAACCACCAGCTATCATCACATCGGCCTCGTCAGCCACGATGATTTTTGCTGCATCCCCCAAGGCATGAGCACCTGTTGCACAAGCAGTAACTGTAGACTGATTGGGGCCCTTGAAATCATATCGAATGGATACTTGACCGGAGGCAAGGTTAATGAGTGATCCGGGAATGAAAAAAGGCGAAATCCTTCGCGGGCCCTTCTCCTTGAGTTGGAGAGTGGTATCGGCAATGGTTGAAAGTCCACCTATTCCAGATCCGATCAAGACCCCGGCACGAAATTGTTCCTCTTCATTGGATGGCCTCCAACCTGCATCTTCCATTGCCTGGTCAGAAGCTACCATGGAATACAGTATGAAATCATCAATTTTCCTTCTATCCCTGGCAGGCATCCAATCATCAGGGTTAAAACTCTCGTCTGGACCTGAAGGAATTTCACAAGCATAGTTGGTGATGAGATGAGATGCTTCGAACTTGGTAATGGTCTTACAGGCTCCCTGACCATCCAGCAGATTTTTCCAGGTGGTTTCTATTCCACAACCCAGAGGCGTGACCACTCCCAAACCTGTTACAACGACTCTTCTAACCACTCTTCAAACCCCAATTCTTGTTTTGCTTTGAAATTTAAGGGAATAAATGATTATTTCCCCTAGATGGCATTCAGCACATCTTCCAATTCGAAGGTCTTGTTGTAAAGTCCTGTTCCAACAATTGCACCCTCAACATTGGGTATTTTAGACAATTTTTCTATGATACTCACCCTTCTCATTACACCGCTGGCAATTATTGGACTACTGGAAATTCCTGCAAGGTAAGTCAACTGTTCAAAGGTACTGTCCCAATCTTCAATATTAGCATCAATATCAGTAATGATAATACCTGCAAGAGGAATTCGATCATAAGCTCTGATAAAATCTTCTGGCTCAATGGGACCTGCTTCTTTCCAACCATGAATCATCACCTTGCCTTGCCAGATATCCAAGGCAATAACGATTTGATCCGGATGCAACTTGGCAATTTCCTTGACCAAATCCGGATTGAGTACAGCCAGGGTTCCAACAACAATCCGGCCGACCCCTGCATCTATCCACTCTTCAGCGTGCAAGGCAGATCTTACTCCACCCCCATATTGAACAGGTATCTTAGCTTGTCTTATGATATTGAGTACCAGATCCTTGTTTTTATCAGATCCAGCTATGGCATCAAAATCTGTAACATGAATCCAGGAAGCACCGGCATGTAAAAATTCCTGGGCCTTTTCAACCGGATCTACATGCCAAACAACGGGTCGATCGGTATCGCCTCTCTCAAGACTTACACAAACCCGGTCCATTAATTGAATCGTTGGGAAAATCAACATTAGGTAATCCTCGTTTAGAACAAGAAAAAAACGTAATCTCCCTTTTACACCATTCCTTACGCCAAATTCTTATTTTAATATTATTATTGGTATACTACACAACTTTTTATGCTTGGGCCTTTTTGATAAAATTGACAGCATCCTCAAAAGTATTGATACCCTCAGCATCTTCATCCTTGATTTCAACTTCGAATTCTTCTTCGAAAGCCATTACCAATTCAACCGTATCCAAACTGTCTGCACCGAGGTCCTGAATAAATGAAGCTGAATGAACTACCGCTTCCTCATCCACTCCCAAGTGATCCACTACAATTGCTCGAACGCGAGATTCAATATCATCCATGTTTTACTCCTATTTTAAATATATCTTACTTAGGCCTTCGCCATGCTTTCAAAATGAAAATAATTTAAGAAACCAAACAAATATTAAATTCAAGGAATTTATTAGTCCAAATAAAATATGTTTATTTGCATAAGTTCGTTAATCTAGTCTATTTCCCAGAAATTAATAATTTTCTATATCATAGCAAGTCCGCCATTTACGTGCAAGGATTGACCCGTAATATACGAAGCTTGCTCTGAAGCCAAAAACAGTACCGGATACGATATTTCCTCAGGCTGCCCCATTTTTTGCATGGGAATGTTACCCAAAAGCATTTTTTTTCTATCCTCGGACAGTTTATTGGTCATTTCAGTTTCTATAAACCCAGGAGCAAGACAATTGACGGTAATTCCCCGGTTGGCAACTTCCTGAGCCAGTGATTTAGAAAATCCAAGCAATCCGGCCTTGGCAGCAGCATAATTTGCTTGCCCCGGATTGCCAGTTGAACCAACCACCGATGTTATATTGATGATTCTTCCCCACCGCTTCTTGAGCATGTTTCGCAACAACCCTTTCGTGAGCACCATGACAGCTTTTAGGTTTATATCCAGAACAGCTTGCCAGTCCTGTTCATCCATTCTAAGCAACAATCCATCCCGGGTAATTCCGGCATTATTGACCAGAATGTCGATTCCTCCATCAAGACTTGATGCCTGTGAAACCAAACCGGTTATTTCATCAGGGTTTCCAAGGTTACATGGAATGGTTACAATTTTCCCATGAGAACCAAGTTTTGATTCCATCTCTGCCAGTTTCTCTATCCTTGTACCCGTGACAACCACCTCAGCCCCGGCATTCAGCAATGCAACTGTTATTGCCTCACCAATTCCTCCGGTACCCCCCGTTACCAAAGCGCGTTTATTACTAAGTTCTATTTTCATTTTACTCCATCCTTTCCAGGACTGACTTTACCTGTTGGGAATTACCTATTGGAACGCATTTGATATTTCTGTCGATTCTTCGGACCAAACCAGTAAGAACATTGCCAGAACCAAGTTCAAAGGCGTTGACGATTTGCTTTTGGGACAAATGGTTGATTGATTCATGCCACCTTACGGTAGCGGTAACCTGCTTAACCAAATTACCCCTGATTTCATCGGGATTGGTTACGGGTTCAGCTGTAACATTTGCAATAATGGGTACGGATGGGTTACTGATTTCAATTTTTTCAAGTGCTTCTTTCATTCGTTCAGCTGCCGGATTCATCAATTGGCAATGAAAGGGGGCTGATACGGTAAGTTCAACCACCCTTCTAGCACCCTTTTCAGTCGCAATTTCCATTGCCGTGTTTACCGATTCAATACTCCCGGATACAACAATCTGCTTTGGGTCATTGTCATTGGCTATATCACAAACACCTGATTCTGAAGCAACTGCGGCAATTTCCTTTACGACACTTATTTCGAGACCCAAAATCGCAGCCATCTTGCCTTCACCGACCTTGACAGCCTCCTGCATGGCCTCTCCACGTAATCGTAATAATCTGGCTGTATCTTCTAGCGAGATTGCACCAGCCACGCACAGGGCAGAATATTCACCCAAACTGTGTCCAGCCATATATGCTATTGAAGTCAACGAAAAGCCTTTCGCCAGTAACGCCCGGTAGGCTGCCACTGAAGCAGCCATTATGGCAGGTTGAACATTTCTGGTCAGGGTTAATTCCTCAATGTCCCCCTGCCAGATCAGGTCGGAGAGTTTTTCACCCAACGCTTCATCAACAATTTCAAATACCTGTTTGGACGCGGAATAGTTTTCGGCTAAATCCTTCCCCATACCAATTGCTTGAGATCCTTGTCCGGGAAACAACAATGCTGACTTCACTATTTTTCTCCTAAATTTACCTCAAACCCTTATTAGGTGTTGTAAAATCTAACCTCAATCCCACTTAAAGAAAATTAAGTTGGATAGTTCCTCTGGTAATTCAACCCCGAGGATTCCACCTTGCAAATTTATATCAGAATTACTAGTTTGTAGCGTTCCGATATGCTGTGGCATAAGGAGTCTGCATTTGAGAATACAAATATTTTTTTTGAGGTTATAAATGGCCCTATATGAACAGGTCTGCATTGCTAGACAGGAACTGTCAAGCACCCAGGTCGAGAGACTCTCCGAGGATATTGAAGGTATACTATCTGACAATGGAGGTTCTGTCCTTTACAAAGAATACTGGGGTGCCCGAAAACTTGCCTATGCCATAAAGAAAAACCGTCGAGGGCATTATTTGTTTTTCCGCTTGGATTCATCCCCAGAAGCAGTTATCGAGCTTGAAAGAAGATTGCGGTTGAATGAGGACATTCTACGTTACCTGACGACCAAAGTCGACGAGCATTCGGAAGAACCCACTCCCATTATGGCTTCAAAACAAGCAAATTAATTTGATTGGAAGGAAAATATTATGATGAGGCAAAATTACTTTCAGCGTAGAAGAGTTTGCCCCTTTTCAAGTGATAATTCACCAGAGATCGATTATAAGGATGTGAAATTGCTTCGGAAATTCCTGACCGAGCATGGTAAAATTATTCCACGAAGGATTTCTGCCGTTTCATCCGGGAAACAAAGGGAACTTGCAAGAGCTGTAAAACGAGCACGTTTCATAGCCTTGTTGCCTTACAGCGCAAAATAGGATTGTCGTAATGGAACTAATACTTCTTGAAAAAGTAAACAATCTCGGTTTGATGGGGGATTTGGTAAGGGTAAAACCCGGTTATGCCAGAAATTACCTTCTGCCCCTGAAGAAGGCATTAAAGAATACTGAAGAAAATCGAAAGTATTTCGAGGACAAAAGGGTAGAAATTGAAGCCAGAAATCTTGAACTGAGAAATGAAGCCGAGGCTGTTTCAGAAAAAATTGATGGTCAATCCTTTATTGTCATCAGGTCAGCTTCTGAAACTGGATCACTTTACGGCTCCGTCTCAAAGCGGGATATTGCAACGGCTACGACTGAAAGTGGCTTGTCCATAGACCGCAAGCAAATTGAACTCAACCGCCCCTTCAAGGAAATAGGTATCTATGAGGTAAAGGTTAATTTACATCCTGAGGTAGAAACCTGCATTTATATCAACATTGCCCGAACAGTCGAGGAAGCCGAAGCTCAAGTAGATAACGGTGAGGAAGAAATCGGCGAAACAATGGTTGAAACACTTGAAGCGACTGTAGAAGTTGAAAAAGCTGATCTGGAACAAGTTGAAGCAAAGGAATAATTTTATAGTTCTTCCCCAAAAATAGTGGGTAATTCACCTGTTAAATATAAGTCTAGTTCCATAAATTCTGACATGCTAGTGGCTTGTAGTCATTGTGAACAAAGTGTATCCGTTCACCCCTCCCCTCGATGAATAATTCTTGGTTGGCAATCTATCAGGAACACGTTAGTTTCAATTTCTTCTTGAAAAGCATTTTGCTTACATTCGGCAACCATCTTTTGGTCATTAATCCTTTCCCAGCAACTGAAGAAAGTTTGTGATGAAAATCCCCTTCTTTTTCAACATGAACAATTTATTTGAAACCCAAAATGGCTTTATTGTCTAAAAAAGTATTGAATTTGCTACATTATTTGACTTTTGGAACAGGCTCTAAGACCCTAATTTTCTTATCTCAATTCCTGCACTTTCCAGGGTCTGCTTGATTTGAGCAGCAATATTCACAGCTGCCGGGCTGTCTCCATGTACACAAATCGATTCTGGCTTGATGGGAATTTCATTACCATCAATTGAAGTCAGCCTGTTGCTTTGTACTGCATTCAACATGTTATCGGCGCATTGAAGCGGGTCCAATATCATGGCTCCCATTTTAGACCTGCTTACAAGGGTACCATCATTATTGTAAGATCTGTCGGCAAAAATTTCCCTGACATGGAGAATTCCCAATTCCTCGGCTGCCATTTGCTGTTTGGTACCGGCAATTACAAGAATTTTAAGATCCGTGGATAATTCCATTACCGCATCGTAAAGTACTTTCGATAATTCAATATCCCTTGAGGACATATTGCCAAGTGCACCATGAAACTTAACGTGTCTGACCTCGGTGTTCAGGGTTTTTGCAATGGCCTGGAGGGCACCGATTTGATAGATGGCTTCTGATTTCAATTCCTCAATATCGTAACCCTGTATTTCTCTTCGACCAAAGCCAACCAAATCCCTGAATCCCGGATGGGCACCTATCCCGACATCATTTTGAATACAGGAAAGGCAGGTTTTCTTCATTTGCAATGGATCACCGGCATGAAACCCGCAAGCCACGTTTGCCGATGAAACAATTTTCAGAATTTCCTCATCCAGCCCCTTCTTCCAGGGGCCAAAACTTTCTCCCAAATCCGAATTAAGATCAATAACCGTCATTATCCTCTCCTTTTGTTACCCCACTGATGAAATTATAGTGCAATAAATCCTGCATCTGAAATAGGTCCCTTACCAGCGGCTTCAGGGAATGTGACAAATCCTTGATCCTACTTGATGTTTTCCTGAATTCAATTTGGGCTTCCCTGTTCGAAACCAGCTGAAATTTAAATTCAGTTCCCGGTTGCATTTGAGCCACTTTGGGTAAATCTGATGTTATCACCGATGCAATTCTGGGGTATCCGCCCGTGGGTTGACTTTCAGCCAATAGTATTGCCGTTGTACCATCTGCTGCAACTTGAATGTCACCAGCAACGATTGGGTCTGATACCAGGGTTTTTCCTACCAAAGCCGAAATTTCCCAATCAGTGGGTTGAATTCTGGCCCCCATCCTGTTTCGCGAAGAACTCATTCGAAACCGCTTCAAGGTCAAGTTCTTGAGACAGGAATCCGAGAACAGTTCCGAGTGAGGGCCATATACGATACGCAGGGCTTTGATATTGAAGTATTCTGGTGTTGGCAAAGCCAATCCCTCCTGTCTAAAGAGGTTTTCTGACATGGGTGACAAGTGATCCCCCACCTTGGGAACATCGCCCAAGCCCGAGGCAATATGGGTTGACCTTGAACCAAGAATTTTTGAGCTATCAATACCTCCTGGAAGGTGGAGGTAGCTGTAAATTCCCGATTGGGTTTTATGGATTTGGAGTACTTGGTTGGGATATATTGTAAAGGTACTTCTCCAGGATATTGGCTTTTGGTCCAAAAGAATTTCCATCTGCCCACCTGATGTTGCAAGTGTCATTGTGCCGTGGGAAACAAAGGTACCTCCTCCAAATTGAAATTCCAGTGCTGCCGTCTCAAGATCATCACCGAGTAAGGCCTGCCCTTCTGCCATGGCATAATGATCCATGGCACCTCCACGAGGTACACCAAACCTTTGATAACCTATCCTGCCTTTATCCTGGATGGTTACAGGTCCGAGTAGCTCCAGGATTTCAAGCGATGCCATATGTATCCCACATTTGAGCCGGGTTGTAATTTGAGAATTCCTCTTCCGAGATTGGATAAAAGCGAATTTCATCACTTGGCTGAAGAAGAAAATGTGGAGATTGATCAACCCTGAACCCGATTACAGGTGATCGGCCAATAATAGACCAACCAGTTGGAATTTCGGTTGCCGTAAACACTGTTTGCCGGTTGGCCACAAGTATCGAACCGGACACGGCGGTTGTATTATAGGAATCTTTCCTAGGTATTTGGAATTCTTTGGGCAATTGGGCCAGATAAGCCAGACCTGGTGCGAAACCCAAGCATGCAACCCGTAGAATGCAGGAGCAATGCAATTCCTTGAGCTTTTCTTTGGTTAATCCTGACTTAGTTGCAACATATTCAAGATCAGGGCCAAATTTCTCTTCATAACAAACAGGAATTTCAAATTTTCTTCCCTGGTCCATTGCCTTGTCATGAGATGGTTTTGAAAGTAATTCGAGCAGGAATGCCTCAACATTTTCCATTTCTACACTCAAAGGGTCTACTCTGATCAGGATTGATCGAATTGCAGGAACCACCTCTACAATCCAAGGTGCTCCATTAATTGCCAATTTCCTATCTAATTCTAGCACTCTTGAATTGGTTTTAACTGAATAGCTATTGCCAAAAGTTACCATAAAAGCTTGATCGCCCAATGGTGATATTGTTGGAAATTCCTCTATTTGTAAATTTGTGTTCATACTTCAGGGTTAAATCAAGTGGGAATAGTTATAATTCAGGTCAGCAAGTGAGTCATTTATTTTTAGGAAAATTTACATATAATACTGGTTTATATTTTGAAGTAGTTAACCATCTAACCAGATGGTTTTCGATCAACGATTTATTGCATCTAGCCAAATTGTTCATGAATTTATTGATTAAATTATTCTATAGGTGTCCAAATGGAAAAATTATACCATCCTTCAGATGAATTTGTTTCCTCTACCCTTATTAGCAGTGAAAAATTCAAGGAATTGCAAAAACATGCTCATGAAGAACCGGAACAGTTCTGGTCAATGATGGCAAAAAGGCTGGATTGGATCAAGGATTTTACCAAAGTCAAATCAGTAAATTTTTCCTATCCGGATGTCTCAATTAAATGGTTTGAGGATGGTTCATTGAATGTTGCAGCCAATTGCATTGACCGTCACTTGGAATCAAGGGGTAATCAAACTGCAATTATATGGGAACCGGATAATCCTGAGGAACCAACCAAATTTATCAGTTACAAGGAACTTCATGATCATACGTGCAGGATGGCTAATGTACTGAAGTCATTGGGAGTAAAAAAAGGTGACAGGGTTGTAATTTACCTCCCCATGATTCCCGAAGCAGCGTATGCCATGCTGGCATGTGCTAGAATTGGTGCAATTCACTCGGTGGTATTTGCTGGATTTAGCCCGGATGCGCTAGCAAACAGGGTAAACAATTGTGGTTCAGATTTGATAATTACAGCTGATGAAGCCCCTAGGGGAGGAAGAAATACACCATTAAAGGTAAATGCCGACAAAGCGCTTAAGGATTGTAACGAAGATGTAAAACTTCTAGTTGTGAGGAGAACCAATGGGGACATTCCCTGGGATGACAATAGGAATATTGATTACAACAAGGTTTCGAAAGAGGTGTCACCGGATTCCCCGGTTGAGGAAATGAATGCTGAGGACCCACTCTTCATTCTTTATACATCAGGGTCAACCGGTACACCAAAAGGTGTGGTTCATACTTCTGGTGGGTACCTGCTTTACGCTGCCTTGACCCATGAATATGTATTTGATTACCAGGAAGGTGATGTTTACTGGTGTACTGCGGATGTTGGCTGGGTAACTGGTCATAGTTACATTGTTTATGGTCCTTTGGCCAATGGGGCAACCAGTCTCATGTTTGAAGGAGTACCAACCTTTCCTACAGCATCACGATTTTGGGAGATATGTGATAAGCACAAAGTAAATCAGTTTTATACTGCACCCACTGCCATAAGGGCGTTGATGGGATTGGGTGATGAATTGGTAAACAATTGTGCCTTGTCTACACTTCGAGTGCTAGGTACCGTAGGTGAACCCATCAATCCCGAGGCTTGGATCTGGTACAATAAGGTCATTGGTAAGGGAAATTGCCCCATTGTCGATACTTGGTGGCAAACTGAAACCGGTGGACACTTGATTACCCCCCTGCCCGGTGCAGTTCCGACAAAACCTGGATCGGCAACTTTGCCATTTTTTGGGATTGAACCGGCAATTCTGGAGCCTGAAAAGGGTCATAAAATCGATTCTGTGGAAGCTGAAGGTGTCTTATGCATTGGTGACAGCTGGCCAGGACAGATGAGAACAGTATATGGTGATCATCAGCGGTTCATGGAAACCTACTTCCAGCAATATCAGGGATATTATTTTACTGGAGACGGATGCCGCAGGGATAAGGATGGTTATTACTGGATAACCGGAAGAGTGGATGATGTACTCAATGTTTCTGGTCACAGGATGGGAACGGCCGAAATCGAGAGTGCACTTGTTGCCTATCCCGATGTGGCTGAAGCAGCAGTGGTTGGATATCCCCATTCAATTAAAGGTCAGGGCATTTATGCTTATGTTACCCTGAAAAGTGGTGCGGATTATACCGATGAATTGAAAAAGACATTGGAAGTTTGGGTAAGAAAGGAAATAGGGCCAATAGCCAAACCTGATATTATCCAATGGGCCCCGGCACTTCCCAAAACACGCTCGGGCAAGATCATGCGTCGGATACTCAGGAAAATTGCTGAAAATGATTACGGAAGCCTTGGGGACACCTCGACTTTGGCAGAACCTTCAGTCGTTGATGAGCTGATTGAAAATCGACCCGAAACATAAAACCGATCTGTTAGTATGAAATCGTGAGTAACCGTGAGATAATCTTTGCACCTTCAATTCTGAGTGCTGATTTTTCTAACCTTGCACTTGAGTGCCAGGCAGTTGAAGAGGCAGGGTGCGATTGGGTTCACCTAGATGTGATGGATGGCCATTTTGTTCCTAACCTGACCTTCGGTCCGGATGTGGTTTCAGCGCTTCGAAAGCACATCACAACGGTTATGGATGTGCATTTGATGATTTCACCAACTGCCTTGCTCCTCGAAAAATTCATATCTACTCAAGCTGATGTAATTACGGTTCATGTCGAGGCCACTCCGCATATATACAAGGATCTCCAGTTAATCCGCAACAGTGGAATCAAGGCAGGCGTGGCTCTCAACCCCGGAACTCCGGCCACAACAATTGCCCCCTTGCTGGACATGATTGATCTGGTTTGCGTCATGACTGTTAATCCCGGTTTTGGTGGTCAAAGGTTCATTTCCAACCAACTTCAAAAAATAAGGGAAATCAGGGAACTGATAGGTAACAGAAGCATTTATCTGGAAGTGGATGGGGGAATTGATACTTCAAATGTTGGCTTGGCCGCCAAAGCGGGTGCCAATGTCTTTGTTGCGGGTACTTCTATATTCATGGGCGGTAGCTTCGAGAACCCTGATATCTACCGGGATAATATTGTAGACTTGAGGAAACAAGCACTTGGAACATAAATTGAAATTCCCAACCGAAGTTAAATGAAGGAACAAGAAAATGGCAGTCAGTCCCCCAGTTTGTAATTTTGGCTGGAAAGCACTCGAATTTGAACTTCCTTCCACCGCTGGAAAGAAGGTAGATCTAAATCAAGTCAAGGGCCCCAACGGTACACTGATCATGTTCATATGCAACCACTGCCCTTATGTAACTTCGGCCATAGACCGTATTGTCTTTGATGCAACCGAATTGATGGATCTTGGTATCGGTGTAGTTTCCATTTGTTCCAATGATGCAATTACCTATCCTGATGATTCCTTCGACAAGATGATTGAATTTGCAAAGAATAACAATTTCCCCTTTCCCTATCTTCATGATCAAAACCAGGAAATAGCCAAATTCTACGATGCTGAATGTACACCCGACTTTTTTGGATTCAACTCAAATCTAGAACTTCAATATCGTGGCCGCTTGGACAGTTCAGGCCGTATGGGTTCATTGACACAACCCAGAACCCGTGATCTTGTAAATGCCATGAAGGAAATCGCCAATTCGGGCAATGGTCCAAAAGACCAGATTCCTTCTATGGGCTGTTCGATAAAATGGAAATAGAAAATTGATCATTTAGGCCAGTATTGATTTACAGGATATTTCTTGCGAACACAGGTTGTCATTATCGGAGGGGGACCAGCGGGTCTCCTCTTGGCCTGTAAATTATTCAAGAATGGCATTGATTTCGTACTCATTGAACAAAGAACCAGGGAATATGTACTGTCAAGAATCAGGGCGGGAGTACTTGAGACCGGTACAGTAAATCAATTGGTAGAGGTTGGGGTCGGTGATCGATTGAAAGCCGAGGGGCAAATCCATGACGGGGTGTATATTTCAACTTCCGATGGATTTTTCCATGTCGATTTCAAGAAACTGGTTAACAAAACCATAACGGTATATGGGCAAACCGAAATTACTAGGGACATGTATGATGCCCTCGAAAGTTGGGGTGCAAACCTGATATTCGAGGCCAAAGGGGTTGATTTGACCGATTTTACTTCTGATAGTCCGAAAGTATTCTATCAAAAGGATGGTGTAACCCATGAAATCCAATCGGATCTTGTGATTGGGTGTGATGGATTTCATGGAATAAGTAAATCGAAGCTAAGCAGTGATTCTAACGATGGCTTTAGTGCCCAGCTGCCAATCGGATGGTTGGGAATTCTATCGGAGACCCCTCCCCTCAAGGATGAGTTGGTTTACTCCAGAAGTGACAGGGGGTTTGCCTTGGCTTCCATGAGGTCGCAAAACCTGTCCAGATATTATATTCAGGTAGCTCTTTCAGATTTACCTGAAAATTGGTCCGATGATGCATTCTGGCACGAATTGAAACGAAGATTTCCAGCAGGATTGGTTGAGAATCTTGTTATGGGGCCCTCGATTGAAAAATCCATAGCTCCGTTAAGGACCTATGTTTCAAAATCAATGGGTACAGGAAGATTGTTGCTTTGTGGGGATGCTGCCCATATCGTCCCTCCAACAGGAGCAAAGGGGTTGAACCTTGCGGCTTCTGATGTCCATTATGCCTTTGAAGCAATAACAAGTTTCTTTCAGGATAATGATCAGACCGGATTAGAAAATTATTCAGCAAAGGCCCTCCTCCGAGTGTGGAAATCGATGAGGTTTAGCTGGTGGATGACCCAAATGTTCCATACCATTCCTGGAAGAAATCCCTTCGAGGAAAAAATAATGGCAAGTGAATTATCACACTTGCAATATTCTACCTCCATGCAGAAGGTGTTTTCAGAAAATTATACCGGATTGCCCTATTGAGGTTTAATCATTAATAGGTAAACGAAAAAAAATCGATTTGTGGACAATGCTACGATTTCGTGGTGAAACAGACCAGATTTATCCTGATCAAACAATGATGCCCTGCCATTCACTCATGGCATAGCTGTAAATAGATGAATACGATCCCACACAAGATACGCATCAAGACAACACGGTGTCCTACCTCCCGAATCCCTACACAGGATTGTTCCAGAAAATCGAGACCCGCCAACCCGATGATTTACCAGGTATTCTGTGAGATTATAAAATTTCTATAGCGGTTTTTATACCTATGTTGGGTTAAGGCCATCTTTACAGGAATTGCCAGGGTAGTTAGTGAGATTAGGCCAACAATCCAAAGACGGTTGAAGTCGTTCGAGAAAGAATTGTGAGGAACGTCTAGATCTGGAATACAAACACCTCCCTGGAACGAGGAAGAACTCTTCGACTTAACACCGAAACCGCTTGATTATTAGTGATGCATTGCTGTCTTTACGGAATTTAATTTGGTTGTAGCCACTGGGTTATTGCATCAATCAACTCTGTGGTAGGGTAATCTTCAATATCTTCCTCAGAGAATCCCTCTGACCTCAATTTATCATAATGTTTTCCACGGAAGTCTTCATATTATCTTACCACCCTATCTGCCGCTATCTGATCCAAGGGTTCAAATGTTCTGATCCAGTTTCGTACCTTGCGGATTGCCTTGACGTATGAGTTTTCATGGGATCCAATATCACTTCCCGAGAGATCTGAAATAAACTCCTGGTATCGATATTGTTCCTTTTCTAAGACCAAAATCATTTTTTGGTTAAATGGGGAACCACCAAAATCCTTGCATCCGAAATCCAGTCCAAGTTCAAATGGCATATTCATCCTGGAGAGCTCGTTAGGATAGGAAGGAGAACACCGACTCAGATCATGGATTGAATATTTGGAACTGTGGATAAGTTTTCGGATCTTGTCCAAGCGACTTTGACTTGTTTCTATTTTCTCCGTGGCAATCCTTGGATTGAACCCCAACCGAATCAGACTGAAAAGTATTGCTTCAAGAATCGGTTTGTATTCATCATCCAAGGGACAGTTGATAAAAACATTTTTATAGAAATCCTGGTTGGACAAACGAAAATCATCCTGGTGGCGGGAATGGATCTTGCCCGTATGAGTCCCGATCTCGGATTCGGCCATCACGGCCGTGGATATACAACTCGGTGCCTTGGTTTTTGGCGATCTTGCGTGCTTCCCTTATAGCTTCCTTCTGTGTATTAAATTTCTTGGTTACTTTGTCCGACCCGGTTCTCCGAACCGCCCATTTTCCATCTCGGGGAACAACATGCTGTCCATTTGAAGCCATCTTACCCTCCGCTGCAGTTTTTCATCACTACAGAGAATAGATAACAATCAATACGGAGTCAAGGGAGACTCTTTTCTTGCAATCACTTACCATATAACAGAGTGCTTAAAAGGGGATCCCTTAATTTCTTTCTAGGAATATAAGCATAAATCCTATTATAGTTTTTACGATTGTGTCACGTAATAACAATCATCTTGATTAAGCTTTATATTACACAAGTTTTCCGATAAGACCTACCTTTGGGTTGTAGTACTATAGCAATCAATAATAGTTTCTCACTTGCTAGCAAGAACCTTCAGTGCCTTGCGTCGCCTCCAATATGTTTTTTCGAATACCTGTTCAGAGGTTGGGGTTTTTCTTTTTACCTATGGGACTTGACTTTATTGGGATCGGTTTCTTTTCCAGCCCTGGTTTTTCCATCTGCTATTGGTTGCCGGGTCATCATACTTCCCATGATTGATACTACGATTAAATATACACAATATATAGCATCATCGGTCCATAGGAAATAACTATTCTACTCATAGATTTTGTTTTCGCGTATCTTTGTAACGATTAGCCCAATTGAGCGCTTTCCACAATTACCTCTATCAGAGCAGCTCTTTGCTCATTTATGGTTACCTCTATTCCTTTGAGCAACACATCCTTGAGTTCTGAAAACACATCAACACGCTGTGACCAGGCATTGCTGGCAGAGGCAACCTTGCAAAAATCAGGTGATGGTTCAAGTGAGGTTAGGGGTACATTGTTCATTCGGGAGGCGAATCCATCAGGGAACATATTCAAGACGGAGTGTTTGACTGCACCCCATTCCCTGTTATTGAGAACCACAACCAAAATCGGCAAACGCAAGGCTTCAGCTACCTGATGGCAAACGGTCGGGTTGGCAAATAGATAGGATCCATCTCCCATAATGGCGATAATCAGTTTTTCCGGATTTGCTATCTTTGCTCCCAGAGCAGAGGGAAAAGACCAACCCAAGCCACCGGAATATGGTTCTTGAAACCATGAACCATGGTTGGTCCTGCCAAGTAAATCAAGATCGGCTCCCAGTTCGGAAAATACGGTCGAGTCCAAATCATGTAAAATTTGACCAAGTGTTGAAGACACCGCCTGTTTAGTTATGACCCCGGATTTAATCGACTTTTCTATAACATTGGCTCTGTCAAATCTTTTCTTATCTTGACCAGTGAAAGTGTTTTTTCTCTTTTGAATCTTGTCTGCTGGAATCTTATTCCTCTTTTTCAATTGCGTCGAAAGTTCCGTTATAATTGCCGATACCTCACCCGAGATAGTAAGATCAGAGCCAAAATTGCGAATGGGGAACCTAGAGAAAAGTGGATCAGGGCCTAGGTTTACAATTCTAGCCTTGTTGGAAATCTCGTGGATGGACGGTTGCCAGGGAGCCGGTGAATTCAACACAAGTATCAAATCTGCATTCTGAAGATATGGTTGTGGGTCAGAACCAATATGACAAGGATTTTCCGTGGAAACAGTCAATCCCGTAGCCCACCAGGTACAGGCTGCCATGCCATATTTGTCTATGAGTGCATTCAGTTTCCTGAATGAAGATTCATCATCACAATCCCTTTGGGTTATTAGTAGAGGGGAAGATGATTGTTCCAGCCAATCGCACAATAATTCAATCTTGTCGACATCGGGTGATGATTTGAATGTGTCAAAACCCGGTTTGGAAAATAGTTTGTGATTATCCACCTTCATGCTGATCACTTCCCTTGGAAGTGATATATATACTGGTCCTTTTGGGGTTGAATTTGCCATGGCATAGGCACGGTCCAGCAATTCAATCAATTGTTCTGGAAACCTTACCTCATATTCCCATTTGCAGGCTTCCCTTATTAGGCTTGCTTGATCAAACATTTCCTGGCCCCACCCTATTGGAACGGTTCTTGAACCAAGCCTTCCTGCTTCGGTAACAGGTGTTCTACCTGACATTACGATGATGGGGACATTTTCACAGGCTGCATTTATTATTCCAGTCGTCGCATTGGCCAGACCGACATTGGTATGGAGTATTACTGCTTGGGGTGATCTTGAGACCTTGTAATTGCCATAAGCCATGCCCATGGCAACATGTTCATGTGGCACAAGTATGGGCTCTGAAAAAGGGATGCCCTTGAATGTTGCTTCGGCCAGACCTTCGATTATTGGTGGAAAGTCGGTTCCGGAATTAACATAAACATGTTCTATACCCAAAACTTTCAATCTGGGAAGTATTAATCCACCAGCAATTGATAGAGAACTTACAGAATTACGATCTCTATTTTCTGACATTTTATTCGAATACAAAGTGGTAAAACAATCAAACCAAATAGATTATCTATCCTGAAGAAATGGCTGGAAGCCAAAGGGTAATTATGGGAAAGGCCAAGATAAGCCCTACCCTGAGTATCTCAACGCAAAAGAATGGAATTACTCCCTTGAATGTTTCAATCATGGGGACATCCTTGGCCATTGATGAAATGACAAATACATTGAGCCCAACCGGTGGTGTTATCAATCCTAGTTCAACAACAATCAAGGCCAGAATTCCAAACCAGATTTTCAAATCGTCGGTACTCATACCAAAGCCTGATCCCTCGGCTCCCTGATATATTCCTCCATTGATTTCACTCAGTACTGGCCAAAGGAATGGTATGACTAGGAGGATCATTGACAGGCTATCCATCAGGCAACCAAGAATAATCAAACCGATTAGGACCAAAATCAAAACCAAGGTGGGTGAAATACCCGCATCCAACAGCCATGATGCAGTTTCCTGGGGTAATCCAACTCGGGAAAGGAATATTTTCATTAGCTCTGCCCCGAGCAGAATGAGATATATCATCCCTGAAGTACCTGCTGTTTCCTTGATTGATTCAATGATGCCATTCCAGTTCAATTGAAATGTGATTAAGCCATGCCCCAATACGAGAAAAACACCGATCGCAGCTGCAGGCGTTGGGTTATAAAAACCAAAGAATATCCCCCCAAGAACCAGGCCAAAAATCAGTAAAACCGGAAAAACTCCCTTGGTTGCCGCGATGAACTCCTCACGTTCGATTTTTGATCCCCTTGGACCAGATTCTGGAACAATGATAACATAGGCGGCAATGGTGAGGATGAACAACAATGTGGCCATCAAGCCTGGAATGATCGAGGCAAGAAACATTGAGACAATATTGGCTTCGACAACCACTGCATAAATTATCAAAACCACTGATGGAGGTATCAGAATCCCTAGTACACCACCAGCTGCTACCGATCCCGTTGCGAGGGCTCCAGAATATTTATACCTTTTAAGTTCAGGAAGTGCTACCCTTCCCATGGTGCTGGCAGTTGCCAATGATGACCCACAAACGGCACCAAATCCTGCACAGGCAGCGATAACAGCCATGGCAGTACCACCCTTCAGCCATCCCAGCCATGCATTGGCTGCCCGGAACAAGGCAGCAGATAAGCCTGAACGGGAAGCCAGACATCCCATCAGGACAAACATTGGAACTACGGTCAGACTGTAAATGGAAAACTGAAAATAGGCCAAGGTTTTCAATTGGTTCAAAACCAACGCGGGACCATTAATGAATGTTATTCCAAGCCCACCAACCAAAATCATTGCATATGCAATGGGCATCCTGACCATAATCAGCAGAAAAAGGACTCCAAGACCTATCAATCCTAAGAATATCGGATCCATCAAGCTGCCCGTGATAATGAATCGAGATAAAACTCCTTAACCGAAATAATCGCTGCGAGTAGTAATAAAATCCAAGAAATCAAAACCGGTACATATGGAATCCACATGGGGATAAGCAGGATGGCACTTGTGTATTGATAATTGTACCTGTCAACCATCCCCTGATACATACACCAGAAGAGCAGTAGGGAAAACAACAGGGCGATCAGGGATGAAGCTAATCCAAATATTGCTATCAACCTTGGGGATGCCTTGGAGGTAAAAATATCTGCGGTTACATTCGCATTTGTCAATTGACAATAGGGGAGAAAGGCAAAAACGGCAATTGCCACTCCCATTTCCGTCAGTTCAAAATCTCCGGGAAGGGGATTTCCAACAATTCCCCCTGCAACTGAAAAGGTATTCAGAAAAACGACCAGGAAGAGAAGAACCCCACCTGCCAACGCCCACCATGTGATAAGGGACCGGATAAATTTTTCCATAAAATTCATATACCGGTCCCTAAAATGGATTTAGTTGGAATTTTCAGCTACCAACATCCTGGCTTTTTCAACAAGTCCCTGACCATCAATACCCTTTTCTACGACTTCAGAGATCCAGCGGTCTACTACCGGTTCCAAGGCGCTGTTGAAGATTTCCGTTTCCTCAGGGGTCAGGACGACATGTTCGTTTCCACTTTGAACTGCCAATTTGATGCCAAATTCATCGGCTCCTCGCCAGATATCGCCTACCTGACCCCACCAATCCTTACCTGATGCATCCTTGAAGGCCTTTTGAATTTCATCGGGCAAACTGTCCCACCGGGCCTTGTTCATGGATACTTGGAAGGTTGTGGTTCCAAACCTTGTTTTATCAGATCCTTCAATCTGGTATTTTGTTTGATCCTGCAATTTCAGTGGCGGAATGATTTCCCATGGAATAAAGGCACCATCAACCACACCCTTTTGGAGTGCCTGGGGTAATTCCGGAACAGGCATCTGAATTGGATTTGATCCCAATGCCTCGATGATCCAGGCACCTGTTCGAGTTGGAATCCTCATATCCAGACCAACCATATCTTCAGGCGACCTTACCAGAGTGTCAGTCATGTGTATACCCTGTCCGGCGTGTACATGCAGGAACATGACTTCAAGTCCGGTATATTCCTGCCTGAGTTCATCTTCGAACATATCAAAAAGAGCCAGATTGGCTGAACGGGGATTGTTTACATAAATAGTTGGCAGTTCCATCACTTCAGTTCTGGGAAATAGCCCTGGGGTATATCCATTTACAGTCCAAACCAAATCCACAACACCATCACGGGCTTGGCTGACCAGTTCGGCTGGTCGCCCACCCAGACTCATTGAGGGAAATATATCAATCTTGACCATTCCATTGGAATTTTCCTCAACCTGCCTAGCCCAAGGCTCAAGCATCTGTGTATGGGCAGGAGCCTGTGCACTTAACAAGTGGTGAAGTTTGAATTCATACTCTTGGGCAGCCAGAGTAGATGCTGTAACATACAACAGAAAGGAAATTGCCGTACTAATAATTAATTTAACTCGGGTTTTCATTTTCTCTCCCTATAAATAAATAACTGAAACATAATTGGATTCTACAAAACATTGGTGTGTTTTTTCAATCAAACTTTTATTTCATATCCCGGGATTTCTGGTTCATCATCCTCAATTTCTTCAGGAAAGCCCTTACCCAGCATTTTTATTCCGCATTGATCTTCATAAATTCTGATAATATTGGGAGACCACTCCCTTGATCCATATTTTTGCCCTGCCTCTAGAAAGGTTTTCACCAGCATTGGCGATAAATTCAAATCCAACCCTACCTTGTCAGCTAGGCTTTGAAACAGTGAAATATCCTTGATGACCAGATCCATGGTAAAATTGATGTTTCTGCTTCCATTGAGTATGACCTGGCTCTCCGTTTCATGAACAAAGGAGTTACCTGAGGATATTTTAATTGCTTCATAAGCGGTATTGAGATCAATACCATTCAACTTGGACGTAACAAGTGCTTCACTGAGGCTAAGCAGGTTTGCGGTCGCGAGATAGTTTGTTACCACTTTCAGGATGGAAGCAGATCCTAGATCCCCAGTATGCAGAATTCTTCTTCCCATAGCAGAAAGTACCGGAAATATCCTATCAAATGCTTCCCTTTCACATCCAACAAAAATGGAAATGTTTCCTGTTGCTGCTCTGTGGCAACCTCCAGAAACGGGACAGTCAACTGCAAAACCCCCTCTATTTTCGATCTTTTTTCCCAATCTCTTGACTTCAGCTTCATCCGTGGTACTCATTTCACACCAGATCTTTCCCTCGGTGAAGGCAGAAAGGATACCATCATCAGCCTCCAGAACCTGGGCAGAAATTGTGGGTGAAGGTAAGCATGTTATGATTAATTCACTTGCTCTTGTTACTTCAGCAGGAGATGAGCATACTTTTGCTCCCAAGGCATAAAATTTGTTTCGACACTCGGTTGATATGTCAAAAATAGCAAGGTCAAAGTTATTTCTGAGCAAACTTGCAGCCAGTTTACCCCCAACGTTGCCCAAACCAATAAAGCCAATATTCTTCATACGATTATCCTGTGGTTAATTAATGACTTTATCTATCCACTCTTAAATGAAATAATTTGATTTAGCACTATAGATTTGGCTAATTGAACAATATTGTTTTACTTATTAGCAAGATACCTCATTCAAGATTGTTTCATTGTTTTGATCCAATAGACCGGTTTGTAAAACACTCGTATTACCATCAGCTGCAAGAAAGGCCTCCGCAGTCGAACGGCAAATCCCGCACTCAACAGCTTTTTGTATAATTTGTGAATCGGTCATGGGATTATTGGAACCCCCCGGGACGTCAATAACTTCAATTTCATGAATTTGCCCTGATCCAAGAGTAATGGTAATTTTCTCGACCGTATTAAGGTTGAATTCACCTGAATCATCAGCAGGCAAATCATAGGTTTCTATCTCTACCAGATCGGTGAGTTGTTGACGTTTTTCTTCCCGAATGATTTGATCATCAAAGTCCTTGCAAGTAACTTTCTCGCTCATTAATCCTGCTGCGACACAGTATTGGACTGAGAATCGAGCTTCCGAAACTGTTGTGGGTACACCAAAATGGGCAACATCATGAAATGGTTTGGGCAATTTTACATGAATTCCTAAAATTTCATCCGTCGAGGAAAACTTGGAACGAAGGCTTTGAGCACCAAAAATTGCCCGATGAGTATAAGCACAGCTTGGCCATATTTTTCGTGCGACCGGAAATTTTTTTACAGCTTGGCCAAGTTCCATATTTTGTGTAATGAAATCAAAACCAGATGATTGAGTGGTACTAAAAAGTTCAAAATATCCATTACTTTGATTCCACACCTCACGGTTTGAGGTTACATTTTCCATGGCAAGAAAAGCTGCCCGCAAACCCGCCTCTGCAGCATTTCCCATATGTATGGCCTTGGTATCAGTACCAAATTGAACTTTCAAACCGGCAGAATAACTGGCAGCCAGAGACATTGCGTATGACATTTGCAAAGTGGTTAGGTCAAGCGCTTTACTCACTGCAACAGCGACACCAATCGGTCCAAGGGTAGCACTTGAATGCCAGCCTCTCTGATAATGGCTATATCCGAATGCTTGACCTAGCCATATTAACGCTTCATAGCCGATACTCCATGCATCACAAATCTGATTGATTGTTAGAGATTTTAATTGTGCCAAGCTACAGAGAGCTCCGAAGATCGAAGCACTTGGATGGGTTGATCCCGAAAATTCAAAATCATCATAATCAATTGCATGTGCCCGGACCCCATTAACAAAGCTTGCTGCAAACAAAGATAAACCAACGCCACCTCCAACCGGCTTGACCTTTCCAAGTGCTTCTCCCCTTTCCATAGCTGACATAGCAGCAATGGATTGATGCTCTGCAGCACCAATTATCATACATGCAACCGTATCCAGGAACGCGAGACGTGCTTCAGTGCCATATTTATCATCGAGGTTCAGATTTGGCTGGCAAGCCCACTTGGCAAATGTATCGGAAAATCCAGCAACTCCAGATGACATGACTAGTCTCAGAAAACTACCTGTGCCGACATGGCAATTACACCATCATTTCGTATTGCCCATAAATCTAGACTGTCATCAACTTCCTTTCCCGCAATTTCAAAGGGTATAATTCCAGCGATTGGTGCCAAGGCCCGAAAAGAATATTGTTTAGGTTGTTTGCCTGTTTGCCGCAATGCCAGATCAATCAGCAAGGTGGCGGTTAATGGGCCATGAAAGACCAATCCTTCATAGCCCTCTACATTTCGAGCATAATCAACATCATAATGAATACGATGACCGTTAAAGGTCAAGGCGGAATACCTGAACACCATAACTTCAGAGGGATGGATCGTTTCAGAGAAATCTACTAATACCGTATTAGGCCTTGGTTCGGATTTCGGTGCATCTGGCAAAGGGTCTTCCCGATATACAATATCATGTTCTTCAATGAATGCGCTTTGGTCATCTTGGTAAATATTATGCTTGACTGTAATAAAGCAAAGTTTTCCTGAACGCCCTTTCTTTTCCACGATCGAAGTAATTGTAGAATGCTTTGTTACCTCTTTCCCAAGAATAAGTGGGTTCATGAATTCAAACCGCCCCCCTGCCCACATTCTACGTGGTAATTCGACAAGCGGCAGAAATCCTCCTGTCTTGGGATGACCCTCACGTCCAAGTTCACTGATAGGTTTGGCTTCAAGAAAATAAAGCCAATGCCAAAGTGGAGGTAAGGGATCACCAGCAATAAGTGATGGTTCACGATCAAGGGTTGCCTGCATGAAATGAGAGGGCTTAAGTCTTAACGTGTCTTTCAAAATCATTTCTTGACCTATCCAACTTTGCAGGTCTGATTTATCCTTGATTGTCATATTCGTGTCTTTTTTGATTGGTTTATTAACTCCAATTACTTGATATCAAATAATTTGTCAGGATTAATGTTTTGTCTTTCTTTTGCTTTGGTAAAATAATTGTTTGTGAATTAGACAAGAGATCCAACTGAACAGATTTGTCGGGAAGTTTTGCAACTACTAATTAAGTTGAAAATAACGGTTTTGTTTTATGGATTGGAGGAAGGTGGACAAGTTATACCCATGCATAAGATGCATTATTACTAATCGATCGAGTTCTTATATTGATTATTAATCCCACTTCGTCTTGGCCTGAATGGTAACTAAACCACTCGATCTGGAAGCCTGTAACTCGTACTTCGTCCCCCACCAGGGTTTTGTATGAAGATCCTCCTGTTCTTCAACTCTTGAATATCCCGTAGGGCTGTATCGTTTGAGCATTTGGCCATTTTGGCATATTTCGAGGTATTCATGAAACCCTTGAAACCATCTTCAAGCATGCGGTTTATAATCAAGCGTTGACGGTCATTTATGGGCTTCTGATTGATTGTATCCCAAAGCCGCGCTTTATATAAAACATTGCTGAGAATTATTTCTGAATTATCAATTGCTTGATCCAAACAATCCAGGAACCATGTCAACCAGCCAGTAATGTCAGGTGTAGAACGCTGTTGTTTCTCAAGTTGCTCATAGTAATTCTTCCGCTCGGCCTCAATCTGCGAAGATAGGCTGTAAAAACGATTCTGTGTTTCATCGGCACGAGCCAGTGCCATATCTCCGATTGCTCTGGCTATTCTGCCATTCCCGTCCTCAAACGGATGAATGGTAACAAACCATAGGTGAGCAATACCAACCCTAATGACTAGATCAATATCATCACCTTTGGCAAACCATGCAAGAAATGCTTGCATTTCTTTATCCAGACGGTCGGCACCAGGTGCTTCAAAGTGAACCTTTTCTTTACCGATTGGACCGGAAATAACCTGCATGGGCCCAGAGTGAATAGAGCGCCAGTCACCAACAGTAATTTTATGCATTCCACTTCGCCCACTCGGGAATAATGCGGCATGCCAACCAAACAGACGATCTTTTGTTAATGGCATATTGTATTTCTGCGTTGCATTCAGCATCATTTCAACGATGCCTTCAACATCGCTGCTTGAAGGAATCAGTCCGGCAATATCGATACCAAGTCTGCGAGCAATGGATGAACGAACCTCCTTTGGGTTCAAGTTTTCGCCTTCAATGGCTGAGGATTTGACTATGTCATTGGTTAATGTTCTTAAGCTTGCTTCGAGCTTAAGTTCAAATCCAAAACCTTCCATTCGACCAAGTAATCGTCCCTGACGATAACGAATATCTACTAATCTGGAGGAAAGTTTTTCTATATCCCAAGTAAAGTTTGGCCAGTTTTGATGTTCATGAATCCACATACTAATCACCGCATAATTCAAGGTGATTATAGATATTATTCACCGCATGACTATTACAAAGACCACTTTAGTACCCTCTTCAGTATGGTCAGAATACCTTGATTATAAATGCTATATGACCCGCGATCCCAACATTTTATTCAATATTATGAACGAATAATTGGGATGGATAATTGCATGCCAGAGTATCAAGATCTAAATAATAATAATTAGGAAGGATAATTGGCATGCCAAATGCAAACAAAAATCTAATTCGTTGTGATGAATCCACATTATCGAAAGATATAAGTGGGAAAACTTATATTGTTACTGGTGCTAATTCCGGAGTGGGTTTGGAAACCACTCGCCAACTCATTAAACAGGGAGCACATGTTGTTATGGTCTGTCGCCGTGTGGATGCCGCTAAAGATGTTGCAAAAGCATTTGAAGGATTGCAAGGCAGTTATGAGATCATACGGTGTGATTTGGCTGATCTTCAATCCATACGTGATTTTGTTGAAGTCTTTTTGAGTAAACATGATCGTCTTGATGGTATATCTTGTAATGCCGGTATGGTGAATATGAATAACGTACCCGATTACACCATTGATGGGTTTGAGAGTACGATAGCTGTGAGTTATCTGGGTCATTTCCTGTTGACGGAATTGTTGCTTGATGTTTTGCAAAAAACCAAAACCTCTCGTTGGCTAATCCTTTCTTCCGTAGTGCATGCAGGTACCCCAAAAAACCGACATAACCTCCATTTTGATGATTTGAACTATAAAAACCGCAAATTCAATAATTTTGCTGCCTATGGCGAAGCGAAATTGGCCTGTAATTTATATGCAATGGAACTTGGTGAAAGGCTTGAAGAAACTGGTGTAACTACAGCATCAGTACATCCAGGTTGGGCTCGATCAAATTTTGGTTCTGGTAGAGGAATGTTGATGCGCTTGATCATGGGTTCAGTGCAGCCAATCATACATAATCTTACCTCATGGACTGATTGCAGTGAAGACGCAGCCCACACATCATTGCACGTATTGCTTTCGGATGATGCACCAAATCATTCCGGGGCGTATTTCAGCCAGCACAGCATTTTATACAGAGACAAAGAATGCAAAACGGGTGGCTGGCCGATCAAATCTCCAAGCCCCAATGCAAATGATATAGAAAAAGCAAGGAAGTTGGTTGCTGTTAGCCGTGAATTGGTCGGGTTAAGTTAAGTATTTTTTAACCTCAACAAGTCTTGAGAATGTTTTGACCACACTAATCTGGTTCTTGTTGTCGAATAGAGCTTAAAGCATTGGTTATTGAAATCAGCTATTGCTACAAAGATTTCCAAGAAAAAAATTCGGGTTTTGACCATTAGTTGGAAAATCAATTTGTAGACACTAGCATTTTGAACCTCATTGAATTCGAATCGCTGTTTAAGATTCTTTGAACCCTATGATTTGTACTTTTGACGGTGGCAGATGCCTTAAGCAAAACTATTGTGTCACCAGAACAAAGGATGTACATCCATTCATCGCCACCATTGTCCCTTGTTTGGTCAAAACACTGAGATGGGTTGCTTATCCTGGGGTAATTTGTCTATGTCTTGTGTTGTAAGATGATCTAGATCCGCCTGTGCATCCCTGTTCTTTCACGGACGGCATCACGTTCTTCATTTGGTCCGTTATTATATGTTCATGCAATTCCCATACCTTTCCAATCTTTAAGTCCACAGCCTAGAGTGATGTGACAGCAAGAGCTGATATATAGCTGAGTTCTTCGGCCATGATCTTCTTTAATACCATTCATCAGGCATCTCTTCTTTACGGGATACCACAAATTCTTCAAGTTGCGATTTGATGGAGTCTTCCATTGCTGGCTGTTTATAATTTGTCAACATTTCTTTCCAGATTCGATTGGCTTGATCAGCAGCATTCAGACTTCCATTCTCTTTCCATGTTTCATAGGGACCTGTGTCGGGTAGTATAGTCTCGTAATTAGCAGTCGTGTAGTTGGCCAACGTATGGCTGGTTGAAAGGAAATTCTCACCTGGCCCTGCTTCAAGATAACTTTGTTTGGACAGAGTAGCTTCACTAACTTCCATTCCCTGAATCAAGCGAAGCAAGGCACCACAATTGTCCAAATCCATGATGAATTTTTCATAGGACATGGTTAATCCGCCTTCAAGCCAACCAACCGCATGCCATACCTGATGCGAGCCAGACATTACCGTTGTCCACATAGCATTAGCACTATCCAGCATTGCCTGACCATCAGGGGTGTTGGCAGCGGTAATCTGACCTCCGCCAGACCTGATGGGTACGCCAAGGCGGTGCCCTAATTGTGATAATGCCATATTCACCAAATTGGCTTCAGGGGTACCGAAGGTAAGCGATCCTGTCCGTAAATTCATCGTGGAATGAAAACTGCCCATTACCACAGGACAGCCAGGATGCACCAGCTGGGTAAGGGCAATACCTGTCATGGCCTCGGCTAGAGTTTGTGCCGTAATCGCGGCAGGAGTGACTGGCCCCATAGCACCACCAAAAATTGCTGGAGACACACATACACATTGATTCGCAGCAGCGTATTCCCTCAAGGCCCCCGACATTGTTTCATCAAAGACAAAGGGTGAATTGATGTTGATATTGCCCTGCATAACTGCATTCTGGTCAAGGAAATCACTACCAAAGACAATGCGTGCCATGTTGATTGAATCTCTGGCTCGCTCAGGGGAAGTCACCCCACCCATAAATGGTTTGTCAGATAATGTCAGATGTGCAAATACCATATCAAGGTGGCGTTTATTGACCGGTACATCAACAGGTTCGACCACTGTACCTCCTGAGTGGTGTAAATAAGGCGATTGATAGGTGAGTTTTACAAATTTATAAAAATCCTCAATCGTTGCGTATCGCCGACCATTATCCAAATCTGTAACAAAAGGAGATCCATAGCCCGGCATGAAAACGATGCTATTGCCACCAATTGCAATAGTTCGCTCGGGATTTCTGGCGTGCAGTTTGAAGAAATCAGGTGCGGTGGTACAAAGCTGTCGGGCCAAACCGTCAGGAAACCGCACACGCTGTTTGTCTATTTGTGCACCAACTTCAGCAAAAAGATCGATTGCAACATCGTCCCCCCTGAACTCCATACCAATATTTTCAAGAAGCCAATCAGCATGGTTCTCCAGTGCCTTGAGTTCATCTTCATCAAGTAGCTTATAAGGGGGAATTTGCCGATTTTGAACCACTCGGATAGAGGTGTCGGGCTGTTTCTGGTTGCGTCTGTGACCACGAGGCCTAGCCCGAGTGGACCCTTGTTCAGTCTTTTCAGCAATAGGATCTGAATCTAATTTTACCATCTTCGGATTCCATATTTTCAAACTTAATATTATCGGAATCTTGATAAGTTATAATCAAATTTTCTTAATCCCCTGGAATTTCCAATTTATTTCGGCATTTGCCCCTATAATTTTCTCATTTTATTCCAATGACGAAAATATTGAAAATCCAGGATTTGAAGACCGATTTTTTTAAGTTGGAATCAAGTGGTAGATTTATTTACTGGAGGCACCCTTTTGTTTCCCCCTATATTTTTCTAGCTCTATTGAGCAAGCCAACCACCATTAATGTCAATCGTAGAACCACGAATTTCTGATGCAGCATCTGAGCACAGATACATAACAGCCTGGCCGATTTGTTTAGTGGTGACAAAGGTCTTGGACGGTTGCTTTTCACCGAGCAACTGCTTTATCGCCTCTGCTTCAGAAATATCCTCTCTTTTGGTCAATGCATCAATTTGTTTTTGAGCCAACGGTGTTCGAACCCAGCCCGGACAAATGGCATTGCAAGTGATTGGAGTACCTGCAGTTTCAAGTGCAACAACTTTGGTTAGTCCCAAAACGCCATGTTTTGCAGCTACGTAAGCCGCTTTGTTGATAGAGGCAACCTGACCATGCACAGAAGATATGTTTAAAATCCTTCCGCTGTTTTGTGCCCTCATGATCGGCAACGCGGCTTGGATCGTGTGGAAATTCGAAGATAGGTTGATTGCGATTATTTGATCCCAACGTTCTTATGCAGTTGTCAAGGAACTGAGCACTGAAGGTGTACAAGCTATGGGAACAACGCTAGATGTGTTCGACAGCGATTCTCAAACCCATTGGATCAATGATACAGTAGAAAAATTCGGTGGATTGGATATCTTCATTGCCAACGCGAGTGCAATGAATCTCGGTGTTGATGATGAGGCATGGCGACAGAGTTTTGAAATTGACATGATGGCAACTTTCACCGGAGCTGAGGCCGCAACACCATATCTTAAAAACTCAAATGCTGGGGCAATGGTATTTATCTCATCCATCGCCGCACTCCATACTCCTGGCGGACCCAAACCCTATGGTGCAATGAAAGCAGCAGTGATCAACTACGCCAAGGGAATGGCAAGGTCATTGGCTCCCGACGGTGTTCGGGTAAATACTGTTTCACCTGGCAACATCTACTTTGAAGATGGTGTATGGGGACGAACCGAAAAAGCCAACCCTGAGTTTTTTTAGGCGTCAAGTTGCTGCGAACCCAATGGGACGTATGGGGCGTCCTGAAGAAGTTGCCTCGGCTGCAGTGTTTCTCGCCAGTCCTGCCTCAAGTTTTGTTTCTGGTACAAACCTTGTCGTGGATGGCGCGTTGACGCTTGGAGTCCAATATTGATCTTCTACCCAGATAAATGGCACAGGCGCTATGACCATGCTCAGTCATAAAAAAATTTGTTTTGCTTCGGAAACCTTTAATGTCAGTAACAATTATGCCCAGAATTGAGAATGAGCCGAGGAAAGCAACCATTTGCTTCTTGCTCTTAGTAGAAATTGCTACAGTCTGCAAACGCTGGGCATTTTAGGCCATGCCATCTGGGGTATACGAAAATTTGTTTGTAGACAATGGCGGAGGGGGTGGGATTCGAACCCACGGTGGAGAATCCCCCACTCCGGTTTTCAAGACCGGTGCATTAGACCACTCTGCCACCCCTCCAAGGTAAATTTAAAGAGCAAATTCAACCCACTGATACGGTTTGACTTAAATGCTAGGGGTTTAATTCTTTCCGAAGGTAGATAAGAATTAGAATATTATAATTTAAGAAGATTAAGAATAAATTTTATATATTTATTCTGCTTAGGAAAATTCAGGAATGAGGTTATGAAATTCTTCCTCAAATCTTTCACTTGCTTATTTGCAATTTTAGCTATTGCACTACCAGTTAGTTCATTTGAAACTTCTGGCAAAACAATTCTTGTCGGGGATTTTGATTCCGGATTGATAGTAGTCGAAAAAAATATTGATACCCCCTTCCCTCCAGCATCACTTTCCAAACTCATG
>CAZHIL010000261.1:0-1606 GCA_964532985.1 uncultured Albidovulum sp.
TCACCACAATAGCAGGCCGATTTATATTCGACAATGTCTCCTGTAAACATGACCTGCTCATCAGGTACCCAGACAACCGCATCACCAGCAGTGTGGGCGCGCCCGAATTGCATGATTTCGACCTTTCTGTTCCCCAGGTAAATCGTCATCCTGCCATTGAAAGTCGTCGTGGGCCAGGTTAGACCCGGAATCGATTCATGGCCCTCAAATAGTCTTGGAAACCTGTTGAATTCACTGTCCCAATCCTCTTGCCCCCTTTCTACAACCATTCCCCTAGCGGTTTCGGACATGATGATCTGCTGGGCATTGAAAGCTGCCGCACCGAGAACCCTGACAGCATGATAATGGGTTAGAACGAGGTGAGTGATTGGTTTGTCGGTTACCTTTTGAATTTCTTCAATCACCTTGGAAGCCAGCCTTGGGGTTGCCTGGGCCTCAATCACCATTACGGAATCATCTCCGATAATTACACCCGAATTGGGGTCCCCTTCGGCAGTAAAGGCATACAAATCTCTGCCGATTTCGGTAAAACTCGTTTTTTTCTCACCTAGATCACTTCGTGATGCAAATTCTTTAGCCATGTTCATCTCTCATATTTCTTTACGGTTTGCTTAATTGAACCAAATATGGATTGCCCCTCCATATCGTCCATCCAGATTTCAACAGTATCCCCGAATTTAAGGAATGGTGTCCGGGGTTCCCCTTCATTTATGGTTTCCACGGTTCTGATTTCCGAAATGCAGGAATACCCTACCCCACCTTCGGTCATTGGCTTGCCGGGTCCTCCATCAAGCTTGTTGGAAATCGTTCCAGAACCGATAATCGTTCCTGCCGCCAATTCCCTAGTCTTGGCAGCATGGGCAATCAGCTGGAAGAAATTGAAAGTCATGTCAACGCCAACATTGGCCCGACCAAAGGGCTGGTTGTTGATATCCACCGACAAGGGAAGATGTATCGTGCCCCCGGACCATGATTCAATCTCGTCAGGGGTAACTGCAACTGGTGAAAATGCCGTTGCTGGTTTGGACTGGAAAAAACCAAAACCCTTGCCTAGTTCGGCTGGAATCAGATTTCTTAAACTGACATCATTGACCAGCATGATCAACCTAATATAACCGGGTGCTTCCTCCGGTGATATACCCATTGGTACCTTGTCCACTATGACTGCAACTTCTGCTTCCAAATCAATCCCCCAACTCTCTTCAAGCAGTTCAATCGGTCCATGTGGTGTGTAAAAACTGTCGGAACCTCCCTGATACATCAGTGGGTCGACAAAAAAGGAATCGGGAACCTTGGCATTTCTGGCCTTTCTGACCAACTCGACATGGTTCAAATATGCCGAACCATCAGCCCATTGATATGCTCTGGGCAAGGGTGAATAGACTTTTGCCGGATGGAATTCCTGACCAAAATCACCTTTCTCCAAATCATCTGCCAAAACTTTCAGTTGCGGCCCGATTTGCTGCCAGTTGTCCAATGCAGCCTGCAGGGTTGGGGCAATGCCAGTGGCATCAGCATAAGTCCGCAAGTCCCTGGTTACAACAACCAGTTGCCCGTCGAGGGTTCCGTCATTTAATGAAGCTAGTTTCACTCTATTGTCTCCTGA
>CAZHIL010000262.1:0-2274 GCA_964532985.1 uncultured Albidovulum sp.
TGTTGGCATTTTGTGGTGTCAGATCTTCCACCCTTGATTTTTGCACAATTGCATTGAGGCCAAGCTTAAGCGTAACATGTTTCAGAAATTCGGCCTTGTAGTTATTTGACTCTACAAGGACGAATTCATTTTCGGGAGCATGTTCCGATGCAATACAAGCCAAAACCAGACCTGGAAAACCACCTCCCGAGCCAATATCCATCCACTTGTACCTTATTCCATCGGGATACAGGGAATATAATTGGGCTGAATCCAGGAAGTGCCTTAACCAAAGGGATTCCATTGTCGTGATGGAAACAAGTTGCTTTCTTTTGTTCCACTTCACAAGGAGATCATGGTATTGGTTCAGTTTGTCAAAAGTCACCGGGGAAAGATGCTGCTTCAGAAAGAACCTGGGATCCTCCCAGATCGGTAATCCCATGGACTCTGTAATCCTTTTGGATTTTCCCTCATCGTAACTGAAGGGATTGGCAAATCCGTTATTGGGTGTTGTCCTTGCTGACAAATTTAAAACCTGAATACCGGTCTTGGTTATTGCCTTGCCTGGCTATAGGAGGTCTTCCTGTTCACAGTCGAAAGGATATAAGCAAGGGCAGATGGAGTCATCCCTTCAATTCTGCCGGCCTGACCTAGGGTTTCCGGCCTGATTGAATCCAGTTTCGAACGTAACTCGCCAGATAATCCCTTCATGGACATATAGTCGATTTCATCGGGTATCCTGCATCGTTCATCTTCGGTCAGGGATTTCGCTTCCTGATTTTGCCGTTCGAGGTAACGGGAATAGACAGAATCATTTTCCAGAAGAATTGTTGTTTGCTGATCTATTTCCTTCAGTTCTGGCCAGAATTCTGCCAGTCTGGACAAATTCACTTCCGGATAGGTCAGCAGATCCAGTCCCGTTCGTCTGATGCCATCCTTGCTTATTACAATTCCATGATCCATAGCTTCGGTAGGTAACAGGGATTTCTTGGCGAGTACATCTCGATAATGTTCAAGGACTTGAAGTTTTTCTCCAAACCTTTCCATTCGCTTTGCTGATACCACACCCAATTCAATCCCCTTCGGTGTCAATCTTTGATCGGCATTATCCGCCCTTAGTGACAACCTGAACTCGGCTCGTGAAGTAAACATGCGATAGGGTTCTGTGACTCCTCTGGTAATCAAATCATCAATCATCACTCCTATGTAGGATTCTGATCGCAAGAACTGCACGTTTTCCTTGCCCAAGGCTTTTCTTGCAGCATTAAGTCCAGCTACCAACCCCTGACCAGCGGCTTCTTCATAACCAGTGGTTCCATTGATCTGCCCAGCAAGGAACAGGTTTTCCAGATTCCTGGTTTCAAGTGTATAGCGTAGCGATTTTGGATCGACATAATCATACTCGATGGCGTAGCCAAATTGGGTAATTTTTGCCTGTTCCAAACCTCTTATGGATTTTACAAACTCCTCCTGTGTTTCTTCGGGCAGGGAAGTCGAAATGCCATTGGGATATACAAGGTCGGTGGTCAATCCCTCTGGTTCAAGGAATATCTGATGGCTTTCACGTTCTGCAAACCTGACAACCTTGTCTTCTATAGAAGGACAATATCGGGGGCCAGTACTTTCGAAATAACCGCCATAAATGGCTGATTTGTCCAGATCACGACGAATGATGTCATGGGTCCGTGCATTGGTGTGGGTTATCGCACAGGAAATTTGTCTTGCGTGAGGTTTGCTGGACAGGAAAGAGAACATTTCCGGTTTGTCATCTCCCGGTTGTTCTTCCAATACCTCCCAATTGATGGTCCTACTGTCTATCTTGGAGGTGGTCCGGTTTTCAAACGTCCAAGGGGAAAGGCAAGATCATCGGGTCTCTCTGCAAGCCTGACTGCAGGGGGATCGCCTACCCGCCCTGCAGGTGTGGCGTTTTGTCCCAATCTGATAATTCCTCTCAGAAATGTACCCGTTGTCAAAACAACCGCCTTGGCTGTCAGTAACGTTCCATCGGCAATTATAACACCCTCCAGCTTTCCATTGGCATAGTTGATATCAACAACTTCACCCTCAAGGGTTACAAGATTTGCCGTTTGGGAAATGGTATTTTGCATTGCCTGTCGATAGAGGGCTCTGTCCATCTGGGCCCGAGGCCCCTGGACGGCAGGTCCCTTGCGGCGGTTGAGCATTCGAAACTGAATACCGGCCATGTCAGCAACCTGCCCCATGACTCCATCCATGGCATCAATTTCGCGTACAAGATGACCTTTTCCTAATCCGCCTATGGCTGGATTACAGGAC
>CAZHIL010000263.1:0-7182 GCA_964532985.1 uncultured Albidovulum sp.
GTTGAGTTCTCAATGAACGAGGGTTATACACAAACCCTGGCCATTGCGCCCGAGGGCAAGTTCCCCGTTCGCGCCGGTACTGCAGATGATCCGGATATGTTCAAGGAAGCTTGGTCAATGCTTCCGGTCGGTGTGGACAGAAAAGCCCCGCTGGGTGATCTCTATTCGCAGGATATGATCGACGAGATTGTTGGTGGACTTGATGTCGCCCAAAGATGGGGTGTAACCGAGGGACAACTTTCCTTGGCATCAAAGATTATCAACAGTCAGGTCATCAATCGTCTGGTAAGGGAATACATCGATGGCAACATGGATGCTGCAGCAACCGTAGCTGCTCTTAACAGCGAATTGGCTGCAATAAACTAAAATTCTTTCTGGCAGCGGGGTTCAACCCGCTGCCATCATGCAAATTATTCGGAATTTGATGGAACCACCTAAAGGGCGTGGAAAACTAGCTCAAAGAGATGCCAGATTTGCCTGGTTTATGCTTTTGCCCACAGTGATAATCGTATCACTGGTTGTAATACTACCCCTATTTGCCATCGTCTGGATAAGCGTAAAGCCAATTGATCTTGGCGATTTACGACCAACAACCCTTGTCATCCGGGAAAATGTTCGAACTGGCGGTGAAGTATACGAAGTCGAATATCGGGTACGAAACTCATCGCAGGAAGCCCCAATTGCCGATGCAGGTTTTACGGACATAATACCTTCCGAGATTGAGTTACTGGAACTGCCCGAAAACTGTTCACTGTTCCAGGGAAATAATCTGGATTGTGATTTCGGTCATATAGAAGGAGGATTCAGGGAAAGGTTCAGAATTCCGGCAACAATTACGGGGTCACCTGATGTTGCGGAAGATTTAGCAGAAGAAAGTCAACCGAGGGTGAGGGGAGATGCAGACAGTGTATTGACCAACACCGAATTCACCTTTGACAATTTCAGGAAACTATTTGACCAAAAGGAATTTTTTACGGTTCTCTGGACCACCTTGTTCTATACATTCTTTGGGACGGTGGGTGCGCTCGTCTTCGGTTTGTTTGCAGCCTTGTTGCTCAACACCAGTTTCCGGGGTCAGGGCATACTCCGGGGATTTTTCCTTTTCCCCTACGTAGCACCAGTCATTGCCGTAGCCTTTACCTGGATAAATTTGCTGGATCCGTTTTCGGGGTCCATAAATACCCTAATTGTACAGATGGGTTTAACCGAGGAAGCCATCAATTTCTTCGGACAAAGACCATTGGCACTGATCATGGTAACCCTGTTCGAGGTTTGGCGCTATTTCCCACTTTCATTCCTGTTTATACTTGCTCGCATGCAGGCTATTGATTTTGACATGTATGAAGCGGCGGATATGGACGGAGCATCACCATTCCAGAAATTCTGGTACCTGAGCATTCCCCAATTGCTAGGGATCCTGAGCATTTTATTCCTGTTGAGATTCATATGGACGTTCAACAAGTTTGACGACATTTTCCTATTGACTGGAGGTAATGCGGGAACCAGGACCTTGACAGTCAATGTTTATGAACAAGCCTTTGGTATATCAAATATAGGTGCTGGTGCGGCTGTTGCCGTTATCATCATGCTGTTTCTCCTGTTGTTCAGCATTTTCTTTTTCCGTTTCATCAGCCAGGAGGAAGGCTTGTGAAGCGTTTGTATTATGGGTACATAACAGGGCCTATAATTGGCATATTCTGGACTTTGGTGGTTTCCACTTCAGTCTCAATACTCATGGCCTTTGCAACAGGCGGTGCCTTTTTACCCACATTGTGGGGCAGCATTCTGTCGGGCTTGCTTCTGGGCTTGTTGACGGTCCGATTCCAAAGCCACTTAATAATTATACCGGCAGCCTTTATACTTGCCATAATTCTGCCATTCGTGGGTTTGGGCCCATTGGCTTATGGAGATAGCATTTCATTGAGCATGCAGGGACTTAGCTCATTGTTGTTCAGTATTGCTACTGGGTGGGCTCTGGTCAAATACCTGACGGATTGTCCTTGGGGTAATTTGACCAGACATGAATTTGAGGAATGTTTTATTCGTTTTCTGACCGGATCAGGTCTTGTCTTCTTTACGGCCATTGTTCTGATTCCTTTTTATGTCATGGTCATGACTAGTCTTAAATCCCAACAAGCCCTTTTGCTCAATCCTCTGGATTTTTCCCTGGAGTTCGAAAAGGGATGGGGATTGCTGCGTAGTTATTTTGAGTTGTTCAACGATTTCAACTTTGGAACCTACATGATAACCAGCTTCATTGTTTCGATCACGACGGTTGTAATCACATTGTTGTTCAGTGTGCCTGGGGCATATGCCATTGCCAGATTCAGATTTGCCGGCCAAGGGGCCCTTTCTCGTTCCATATTGTTAATTTACATGGTGCCGATGATCGTCCTTGCCCTCCCAATCTATGTGGTTTTTTCCACAACGGGCCTAAGGAATACAATAATTGGCATCATTTTGATTTATCCGGTAACTACCATACCTGTGGCCCTTTATATGCTGCAAGGTTATTTTCGGGGCTTGCCCACCGAAGTCGAAGAGGCTGGATTGATGGATGGTCTGTCCCGGTTGGTTGTGATTTGGAAAATAACCTTGCCTTTGAGCCTTCCGGCTCTGGCCTCGGTATCCCTATATGTGTTCATGATTGCCTGGAATGAATTCCTTTTGGCTTTCATGTTGTTGGATGATCCTAAAATATTCACCCTAACCAGAGGTGTCGCCATGCTCAACTCTTCGGAAATTCCCCGTCAGCATCTGATGGCGGGTGCCGTTGTTTCCACCGTACCCATCATCACGATCTTCATGGCTTTGGAAAGGTTCATGACTAGGGGGCTTACTGCAGGATCTGTAAAGGGATAATTATGCTGTTGAAAGGTGACATAGATCAACAGGCCAGGGACATTATTATGGCCAATGACCAAGGCAGTTATACCATTCCGACCAAGGGACTTTATCCACATCAGTGGAATTGGGACAGTGCCATGGCAGCTCTGGGGTTTGCGGAATTTGATTTACCTAGGGCATGGCTTGAGTTGGAAACGCTTTTTTCCGGTCAGTGGCCAAATGGCATGGTTCCCCACATTATCTTTCACAAACCCAGTGAAGATTATTTTCCCGGTCCGGATGTCTGGGGTGGCAATCTGGGTTCAATACAATCCTCCGGCATAAGCCAACCACCATTGGCATCAACAATGGCAAGGTTTATCTATGAAAGGGATCCCGGGTTGGGTGAGCAAAGGATCAAGGAACTATTTCCAAAAATGCTGGCTTGGCATAAATGGTTTGTTTCCTATCGAAGCTACGAGGGTGCAATAATTTCAACCCATCCATGGGAATCAGGCAGGGATAATGCTCCCGACTGGGATGCTCTTATGCAATCAATTGATCCAGTTGGCATCAAACCCTATACGAGAAAAGACACCTCCATGGTTGACAGTTCCATGCGACCAGGGAAATTTGATTATGACAGATACCTTTACCTTGTATCTATCGGCAAGAAAAATGCGTGGGATGAGTACAAGCTGAAGGAATTGAATCCCTTTCGAATTGCTGATCCGGGATTGACTTTCATGGCTTTGCGTGCCGCCAAGGATTTACAATATATTGGTGATCATATCGGGTATGATACCTCGGATCTGGCAAAGGACATCCAATCCATGGAAGACGGATTGACATATATCTGGAATGAAGGTGAAGGTTATTTTGATGCCAGAGATACCCGGACACAGGAATTCTCGGGAAGTTTGACTAATGCTTCGTTCCTGAATTGGTATGCGGGTCATCACTCAGGGGAGATGCTTCTGAAACTGAAGAATCAATTGTCCAGCATTCCATATGGTGTTGCCAGTCACGATCCAGGCAGTTCCAAATTCGATCGTGGGCGATATTGGCGGGGGCCAACCTGGGCCATCGTGAATTTCCTCATAGGCAAGGGATTGGAGGAAATGGGGCATCCCGAGGGTGTGGAATTGAGGCGACGAACAAGAGAAATGATGCTGAAGGGTGGTTTTTCAGAATATTTTGATCCAATCACCGGCGAACCAAAGGGTGGTCAATCCTTTACTTGGACTGCGGTGGTTTGGCTGGTTTGGGCTGGGAAGGACTGATGGGTGCGATAGAGTTGAAGAAAGCCGAAAAATGGTTCGGCGAAATACAGGTCATCAAGGGAATTGATCTTACCATAGACGAAGGTGAGTTTATCGTTTTCGTGGGTCCCTCCGGATGCGGTAAATCGACCTTGCTTAGAATGATCGGAGGATTGGAGGATACCTCAAGGGGATCTATCCTGATTGATGGTGAGAATGTTACGGACCAACCCCCGTCAAAAAGAGGGTTATCCATGGTTTTTCAGTCCTATGCCCTCTATCCCCACATGTCGGTCAAGGACAATATGGGATTTGCACTCAAGACAGCAGGTCACCCCAAGGAGGAAATTGATGAAAAGGTTTCTGAAGCGGCAAAAATTCTGAAACTCTCCGATTTTTATGAAAGGCGTCCCAAGGACCTTTCGGGTGGTCAGCGACAACGTGTGGCCATTGGCCGTTCCATTGTACGTGATCCCACGGCATTTCTGTTTGATGAACCCTTGTCCAATCTGGATGCTGCCTTGCGGGTTGAAATGCGTTATGAAATAGCCAAGCTTCATCGAAACCTATCCCGAACGATGATTTATGTAACGCATGACCAGGTTGAAGCTATGACACTTGCCGACCGGATTGTGGTTCTGGAGTTGGGTCAAATCGCCCAGGTCGGTAAACCCAAGGATTTGTATGAAGAGCCGGAAAATATTTTTGTTGCCCAGTTTATCGGTAGTCCAAAGATGAATCTTCTGGACTGCACAACCAATGCAGACACTTATACCTTACCCAATGGCTATAGTGGTACGTTCACGGGCTCAAGAGCAGCCAACAGGTTGGGGATAAGACCGGAGCATATCAGCATTGGCAAGTCAGGTGAAGGCAATTGTGATGGATTGGTGGATTTGATTGAATTTTTGGGTGCCGATACATTCGTTGTTTTTGATTGCGGTGATTGTGGTACTCTTACGGTGAGAGTTCCCGGAGGAGTTTCCCTTGAAATTAACGAGGTTTGCAGTTTAACTTTTCAGGAAGACAAATTACATTTCTTTGATGAAGCCGGTTTGCGCGTCAGGCAGTAGAACGAGCTCTCATAATTTATTAATATACTCCTACATTATGACTTTTTGGGTATTGGCCCATTGTTATTGATTCGAATTGGGAAATGACCTGATGCAATTGTTTGGCAGGAAAAAGTTGAATAAGGACAGCATTGTACTGCATGAAAAGCAGGATTTTGCAGAAATGGCCAAGGCGGGTCAGGTTGCAGCCAGAATACTTGACGATTTGTGTGACCAGGTTGAACCAGGAGTAAGTACCATAGACCTTGAACATTTCATCATTGACAAGATCAAGGAATACGGGGTTGAATCAGCTACAATGGGATATCGGGGATATCAACATGCTTCATGTATATCTGTCAATCATGTGGTATGTCACGGTATACCTGGTAAAAAATCCCTCTCGTCAGGCGACATTCTGAATATTGATGTTACTATTATCAAGGATGGTTGGTTTGGGGACAGCTCGAGGATGTATATTGCCGGCAAGCCAAGTATCAGGGCCCTCCGTTTGATTCAGGTTGCCCATGATGCCTTGATGATCGGTCTGGACTCAATTCGGCCTGGCAAAACCTTTGGTGATTTGGGGTGGACAATCCAGCAATTTGCCCATAGTCACCGCATGTCGGTGGTAAGGGATTTTTGTGGTCATGGCATCGGGAGATCCTTTCATGCAGAGCCCAATGTTCTCCATTTCGGTAGACCTGGAACCGGACCTGTCTTTGAAGAGGGGATGTTTTTCACTGTTGAACCAATGATCAATCTAGGTCGACCCGGGACAAGACTCCTTCCCGATGGTTGGACGGCAGTTACCCGGGACAGATCCCTTTCAGCCCAATTTGAACATACAATTGGTGTAACATCCACGGGGATTGAAATATTTACCCTGTCACCTGAAAACAGATTTTACCCAACTAATTTTCAACTGAGAGCAAAGAATTTCCACTAGAAGGGCTATCACTCAGCAATTTCAAATGCGATACCCGAAATTGGGTTAAAAATCTTCAGATTTGAAACAATTTTTGTTATTTTCGAAATCTGAAATAATTTCCATTTAAGGAGTGAAAAATGGACGTTCTTGTTCGAAATTGGAATTCCTTCAGCTGCTACGGCAAAAAAGTACTCCTCAAACTATTTTCTTGGACAGTTGAATTGATTCACAAAGCTAAAGGGAATAACGCATTCTTAGTTTTCACCGCGTTAGCAGTTATTTTTACAGCGCCTTTAGCCAAGGCGGCAGATATGGCATCAGCCGAGATAATTGATACTGAAGGTGCGGTTATTGGAATGGTCACCTTTGAAGAGACTCCAAATGGAGTGCTTGTTTATGTTGAGGTTTCAGGAATATCACCCGGAGGTCATGGCATACACCTGCATGCAGTGGGTTCATGCGATCCGGATTTCAAGGCAGCTGGAGGTCACATTAATCCCGACGATGCCAAACATGGCCTTAAGAATCCTGAAGGGCCGGACAATGGGGATCTACCAAATCTATATGCTGCAAGTGATGGCTCAGCCCGTGCGGAATTCTTTACTAAACTAGTTTCGGTTTCTGGCAACACCATGCCAGCACTGCTAGACGAGGATGGATCGGCTGTAATCATTCACGAGAATCCCGACGATCATATAACACAACCTATTGGAGGAGCAGGCGGTCGTATCGGATGTGGAATAATTCAGCCTCAATAAAATTGATTTAAGACTAGATAATCAAGTAATCAGAGCAGACTCTGGGATAAACGAGCGCTAAACCTTGAAGTTGGTTGTAAGCATTTTGAATAATTGATTCTCAATCTGTTTTTATAACAATTTTAGTCAACAATTGATTTTGGAAACCCCTACTTCTGGAATCGGCTTGGCTGGTCAGGTGATAATCCCACAATTCGATAGATTGCTTCAATCGCATTCACCGCAAACCGATATCATTTCAATGGAAATGTACGGATTCAATCTAGTTGTGGTTCAAATTTTTGAAGGGAAAGAATTTTTTCACAAAATCTGACTTGCTTGTTGATTTTTATAATTTTGGTAACAACACTTTA
>CAZHIL010000264.1:0-7300 GCA_964532985.1 uncultured Albidovulum sp.
CCATGATACTATAACAGAGGAGATCCTTTTCATCAGCCTTGATATCGGCACCAGCATCCAGCAATACATTGAATCCACTGGCATTGGGTGAGGGGCATAGGCAGGCAATTGCGGGTCGGGTAACGCCGGGGGCCTTTTTCAGATTGAGCATGGAAGTTGCCATCAGTGCACCTGTATTTCCACAGGATATCGCCACATTGGCAAGACCGGTCTTGAGGGTTTCGATGGTTGACCACATCGAGGAATCCTTACCGTTTCGAAGGGCCGTACTCGGCTTGGTATCCATGGAGATTACCTTTGTGGTGGGTCTTATTTCATATCTGTTATTGAGGGATTTGTATTTTTTTATCCGCTTTTTCAATTCGTCTTTGTTCCCATGAACGACGAAGGTAACATTCGGGTCCTTTTTAGCCACTCTTGCCATACCGGCAACAACGGGAATGGGACCCTGATCTCCTCCCATTGCATCAATAGCAATAACAGTAATTTTCTACCCTCTAAATTTACTTTTTCCTAGTGTAATGTAGAGGTTGGAGTTATAAATCCTCATCCTCAAATTCTGGTTCTACAATTTCCATTACAGATTTACCATTATAATAACCACAAGCAGGGCACATGTGATAGGGAAGCTTCAATTCCCCACAATTATCACACTCAACCCAAATCCCAGCTTTTAAGGCATCATGGGACCGTCGCTTGTTTCTTCTTGCACGACTAACTTTGTTTTGTTGAACAGCCATAATTTTTACCTGAAAATACCATAAACCATTGGTTCCAAGAACCAATCAATAACCAAATTGCAGGGTTCACCTACAGATTTTGACGCTTCAAAAAAATAATTCAATAGCGAATAATTTCAAGTGACCTAAAGTTTACTTGATGTCATTTTACGAATTGCTTCTGGCAAGGGCAGCAAAGGGGTTGCCCCGATTGTCATTTTCCGTCATTTCACCATTATCATCATTAATGGAAGAATCAAACTTTGAATCCGAACTAGTAGGGTAATCCGGTACTTCAAGAAAAAAGGATTCCTTGACGAGTTCATAAAGTTCGAAGGTGGGCGTAATCAATTCAAGCGTTTCGTCCTCGGGAATCGAGAAATCCTTCTGGGGTGATAGCAGATTGGAATCAGCGACAAATCTTCTTTCAACCCTGGTGTTCAATGACAGGGGGAAAGGGTTTAGGGTCAGTCGGCATTCGAGGGTTACCCTTGATTTCAGGAAGGCGGTCAAATGCCAGTCGTTTTTGCCCGACGCTTTGATGTAGCCATGAAATCTGAAATTATCAATTGAAATTATACCCAGTTTCCTGATCAAATCTTCTCGGGAAGCCTGATTCAGATAAAAGCCAAACCAGTTTTTACTGTCCCGGTTCAATTCGGAGAAGATTATCTTTTTCCAGTAAGGGTATTTTTGTGAAGATTTCCTGGACACCAAATTTCGAAAAGTTTAACGAGTAATGAAATTCAATATATCTGTGATAAGTGATGTATCAGGATAACTCAAGGTTTCATGATAAAATTGAATTCCTGCCAATGCAATTAGACCAATATCTGGACAAAATAGAGATATGTTAGGTGGATTTGTACGGTAACATATGAAGGATAACAAATGTTGACCAGATTCATCATCGCTTTTGACATGGTATCATCAAGCAGGAAAATCCTATTTATTTTCATAAATTGGGATTAGGTCTAGGGTTCTATTCCAAATTATGCTCATAAAGCCTAAATTGATACTTGGTAAATTTGAGTCAATTGACAAAGATTCATAACAGTAGATTAAACTCAGGGGCCTCCTACGGATTGGAAAAACAATGGTACGAAACGTAATATTTATCTTGTTAGCATTCTTCCTTGCGTCATGTTCAGGGATTACGACCCGGCATGGATATATCCCCTCTGAAACGGAATTGAGTACCCTTGAAGTTGGAGCAACTACAACCGAGGATGTTCTGGGTAACATAGGTAACCCGGCCTTTGTCAATGAGGAGTATGGAACGACTTGGGTCTACATCGAGACAAAACAATTCAATCGAGGTATTCGCAAAGCGGAAACTACGGAAAGGAATGTCGTCGTTTTGTCATTTGACGGAAATGATACCTTGGCCAACGTAGAGTCTCTAGGCTTGGAAAACGGCAGAACCGTCAGATTTACCCAGAGAGTTACAAAGACCTATGAAGGTAGATTGTCGGTAATTCAGCAAATCCTCAGAAGTTTTGGAAACTTCGGGTCAGGTGCACTGATTGCTCCTGCAGAAAGACAGTTTGATAACTAAGATTCTTCAAGATTGAATTTTAAAACTGCCCCGATGATGGAATATCTCAGCCCGGTTGGTTTTGGACCATCCGGAAACACGTGGCCAAGGTATGAATCACAACTGCTGCTAATGACTTCCGTTCGTTGACCCGTTGCCAAATTTTCTCGCTGTTCCGGACCGATTTGACAATCTGGATATTGATGTGATTTTGGGCATTGAATTCCAAGTATCGCTGAACCGCTAAAAAGAGCGAGCGGAAAAGGTTATTTCCGCTCGCTGCCATTTTGAAAGGCAAGTCTTCCAGGAACTGATCGAACTCACTTCAATCTGCGTTTTCCCGGAAAAACAGATCCATCATCTCTAGTGGCCTACCGGATTAGTTGATCCACGAATTGACGATGTCCATGTTGTTTGCAACCCAATCTTCTGCGACATCCCTTGGATCTTCCTTATCACGGCCAATCTGCAGAATCCACTGGTTTACAGCGGCTGGATCAAGCTTGATCTGGTTCAGGAACTTGGCAACCGGAGGATTGCGCTGCTCAAGGGACTTTGAATAGGCAACATAAATCATTGCGTCGCTACTGACACATGAAAAATGGGAAACCTCAAGCCAATCCTCGTTGTCTAGGTCGTGGTCTTCGCAGCCCGGTGTCCTTTCAGGCTCTATAATTGCAGTGATGTCGTAGGCTGCATGCACCCATTCCGGGGTCCAATAATAGAACAGAATCGGCTGCTCTCGAGTGATCGCAGTTTTCAACTGCGCCTTGAAGGTGGCATCCGGGATGATTTCTGGTTCCCAGAGTTCATCGAGACCGTAACTCTTGAATTTGACCTGCCACATTCTCGTAGATTTCCAGCCAGCATCACCTGCCCAGTATTCCCCTTTGCCGTTGCCGTCTTTGTCGAACATAGCCGCAACTTCGGGTTTTCTGAGGTCATCGACTGTACTGACTACGTCTGCCATGTAGGTTGGCACATACATATGCTGTGTGCCGAGATAGGGTTCATTGTGCCCGACAGTATTGGCTTGAACAACATACTTGTCCCAGATCCCCTGTCTATTAGGCATCCACAGATCGGTGTAAACGTCAGCGGAACCATCTCCCTTGTCCATTCCGGCAGCAACAACCGATCCATCTGAAAGCCCCTCTACAATCAAAGCTTCGGAGTTGAGTGGGCCATCAATGACCGCCTTGATCACATGTGCGATGGCCTCAGCCCCCGTCCAAGTCAGATCCGAAATGGTAACTGTGGAGGTGTCCGCAGTTATTGAGCCAGCCGTACCCAGCGAAATCGCTGCGCTGGCCATTAAGGTTTTAATTAGCTTCATGCTTTTTCCTTTCATTTGGTGCATTGAAATGCACCGGTTAAAATTAACGGCGACCCAAGTTCGCCTTCTGTACCACCCTGTCGATCATCATCGCCAACAGGGCAATTCCTACTCCGGCCAACACACCGCGGCCGGTTTCCGTGTTTTCAAGAGCTTCCGTCACTATGTATCCCATGCCACCCGCCCCGATCAATGCTGCGATGACAACCATGGATAGGCTCATCATGACAACCTGATTAATACCTGCCATGATAGACGGCAGGGCAAGCGGTAACTCCACTTTGGTCAACAACTGACGTGGATTGGCACCGAAAGCCAGAGCGGCTTCTTTCGTATCCTCTGAAACTTGCCGAATTCCAAGGGCGGTCAGACGTACCATGGGGGGTGCTGCAAAAATCACGGTCGCAAGGATTCCGGGTGGCTTCCCAATCGAAAAGAATGCGATCGCGGGTAGCAGATACACAAACGAAGGAATGGTCTGCATGACATCCAAAATCGGAGTTACTATGAATTGGGCGCGTTTCGACTTGCCGACCCAAATACCGGTTGGCAGCCCGATGACAACACAAATGATGGATGCTGCCACGACGAGCGACAGAGTATCCATCGCTGTCTGCCAAAACCCGAACAGTGCCAAATATATCAGCGAAGCACCGACAAAGATTGTAGTACGGATTCCTGCCATTCTGTAGGCAACAAACAACAGAACACCCATCGTTACCGGCCACGGAGTTCCAACAAACACCGATGTGATGGCTGTCAGCATAGTGCGGAGCAATCTTGTGATCTCATCGAACAAAAATGAGTAAAACACAGTTACATAGCCAATTCCGTCATCGATCTTCTGCGCAACTAAAGTATTAAGATTGACTGGAGGTGAGCCCTCGCGGGGAGGAGTTCTCTGAACGATCCGCTCGCCATTCTCATCCCGCGGAAAAGAGATTTGGTCCGGGCGTTCGATCCAGAAAAGCGTTGGAAATTCACCAATCGCAAAACAGTCGAACCGAGCCTTGAAAGAAACTTCCTCCCCTCTGTCGATTGCACGATCCTGCTTGATACAAGTCCGAGCGTCAGGTGAAAACTGAGATGCTCTATAAATCATCGGCGGCACAATCAATGCTGCCACGATGGTGACGATCACAAGCCTCGCCATTGAGACTCCGCTGTTGACGGAATTGTTGACCCGCCAACGGTTGTATTGAATAACATAGAGGCGGTCTGCTAGCCAGGAGAACATAAGCCGCCCCAAAACGAAGATCACGACAGCAGCGATGATGTGTGACTGTGACCATCCTTCGTATCGTTCGACCAAATACGCCCGATCGACATTATCCACAGCAGCTTTAGCGAACTTGAAATACAGCGCTACGTTTATGGCTGCTACTAAATCAATCACAAATCCAATAGTAAAAAGTAACCAACTTCCGCGCAGAGCAGCCCAAACGAAACTTCCCACTAAGGCTACCAGGTTCAGATGGGTACGGCTAAGCGTTGCCTTTTGGATCTTGAGAAACACATTTGCATAGTAGGCACCGTTAGGTCCGGCAAACTCAAGGAACGGTTTTCGGATGTCGTCATCTGATGACATGGCTCAGGTCTCCCCCTGAATTCCGCGTAGTAGCGCGTCTTTAGTCACAACACCAACCGGCGTGGAGTCGTCCATAATAATCACTGGGTTTTCTTGGTTAACCGCGAGGCCGATCAATTTGTCAAGGTCGTCCTCGGGATGAGCGTGCGGGCATTCTTCGATTGCGGGTAGCATGCTGCCCCTGGATTCAAACTCCTCAATGTTAATCATAACTGTATGGGCATAAACAAGCCTGAGTTTGGAAATGCCGGCAACAAAATCGGCGACATAATCATCAGCGGGTTTGGTGACAATCTCCTCAGGTGTTCCAGTTTGTACAATCTCTCCGTCTTTCATGATCGCAATGCGTGATCCCATACGTATTGCTTCGTCGAGATCATGTGTGATGAAGAGTGTGGTTTTCTTCATGGATGCCGAGAGTTCCAGGAATTCATCCTGAAGTCCCCGCCGGATCAACGGGTCCAAGGCTGAGAACGGTTCGTCCATTAAGAGTATGTCAGGATCGGCTGCCAAGGCTCTGGCAAGCCCGACTCTCTGCTGCATACCACCGGATAATTCTGAGGGATACCGGTCTCCGTATCCTTTGAGACTGACCAGTTCAATGACTTCATCAGCGACATTGTTTCGGGTGAATATGTCCACATTCCTTAATTCAAGTGCGAACGCGATGTTGTCACGTACAGTTCGGTGGGGCAGTAGCGCCATGTTTTGGAACACCATCCCGATTGATTCCGCACGCATTGCCAGAAGGTCCTCTGGCTTCAGCATCCCTACATTCACTCCATTAACCAGAATCTCGCCAGCGGTAGGTTCAATCAAGCGGTTAATGTGACGCACGAGAGTGGACTTTCCTGACCCCGACAGCCCCATGATGCAGAATATTTCTCCAGCACCGGCACTGATCGAAACATCCCTCACCCCGACGACGGCATCAAATCTCTCCAGCACCTCATCTTTGGAAAGGTTGTCCCTGCGCACTGCTTCAAGAGCTTCGCCCGCCCGGTCGCCAAAGATTTTCCATACATTGCGCGTTTCGACAACATTGGCACAGCTGCTATCTGTCATGTTACGGGCTTTCTCCTTTGCATATCCTTACCTTCATGATTTTCAAAAGAATGTCAAGTTATCGGAACAACAAAGTAAATTATCTTCCTTAAGTAATTGGATGTTGATAACCCTTGACCTGACATGAGATTTTCTTGAACTGAAACTCCCTTGGAATAGGAGTTCATTTTTTGGAAGAGCGTTAAATATCTTAGGTCAAGATCAGGTGCACTGCTTGCTCCAGCAGAAAGACAGTTTGATAACTAGGATTCTTCTGGCTTGAATTTTAAAGCTGCTCCATTGATGCAATAACGCAGTCCGGTTGGTTTTGGACCATCCGGAAAAACGTGGCCAAGGTGTGCATCACACTTGTTGCAAATGACTTCCGTTCGTTTGCGAAATAGTGAAAAGTCGCTTTTCTCTCCAATGTTTTCTGCAACTTTTGGTTGATAGAATGATGGCCAACCGGTACCCGAATCAAATTTGTGGCTGGAATCAAACAGTTCAGTATCACAGCAAATACAACTAAACACACCATTCTGCTTGGGGAAATTGTCATTTGTAAATGGTCTTTCAGTGCCACCCTTCCGTGTAACCCTGAATGATAAATCGGAAAGCTGTTCACGCCACTCCAAATCGGTCTTGATAATTTTATCCGCCATTGTTCACTCCTTAGTCCTATCCACCCGTATGGCTCATAAACCTTGCAACCTGACCATCGATCTTCTGACGGGAATAATCAAAATCATGTCCTTTTGGTTTTCTTGAGATGGCCTCCCTTATTCCCTCAATGACCTTGGAATCGTCATCCGGATATTTTCTCATCAAGGTTTTCAAATCTGCATTGTCCTCTTGTCCCAAGCACATAAACAGTTCACCTGTACAGGTTAGCCTGACACGATTGCAACTTTCACAAAAATTATGGCTGAGGGGTGTAATGAATCCAATCTTTTGGCCGGTTTCCCTGACTTGTACATAACGTGCGGGCCCTCCAGTTCTTTCGGCAAGGTCCTGCAAGGTAAATCGGGTACTCAATTGACTTCTTAGATCTTGCAGGGACCAATATTGCCCAAGTC
>CAZHIL010000265.1:0-2084 GCA_964532985.1 uncultured Albidovulum sp.
ATATTGGATGAGCAGGTATCTGGAAAGAGCCGGACACATAAGCCGTTTGCTTGAAACCCAATTCGATCTCATTCATGACCAACCAGCCAGTGATGTGGAATTGGGTTGGAGACGTATCTACCGGTCGCTTGGCAGAACACCTTCTGGTGCAAACCTGATGCCTGTCCAGGATGATGACTTTGTAATGCTTCTTGATGCCTATACTCTGGTTGATGACCTAGCCTTTGAACCTGAAAACCCTGATGCGATAATTGACCTTTTTGGAAAAGCCCGGGAGAATGCCAGGCAGATTCGCAATATTCTCAACCATGAAATCTGGTCAACCCTGAATGTCTCGTTTCTTGACATGAAAAACAAAAGACTGAAGGATATTTGGGGTAGTCAGCCACAAGATTTTTTCAGATCATCATCCGTTGCAGTAAGAACATTCTGCGGTATCGCCGAGGCCACCATGTACAGGGATCACGGGTGGCATTTCTTCAAGCTGGGACAATATGTGGAACGGATCCAATTAACCTGTGCCCTGCTTGATGCGCATATAGCATTGTTCCCTACCAATGACCTTCATTGGGAAATACACTGGAGTGACCTGTTGGGGATCTGTGTTGCTCGTGCGGCATTCCGCCGCCTTCAGTCAGTTGAATGCCAACCCAGCAAGGTTCTTGACTTTCTGATTGGAAATGCCCGGTTGACCAATTCGGTCAACTATGGTCTTGGCGAGATTCAGAAAAGGCTGGAAGTTATTTCAGGCAGTTCGGATTCCGGTAGTAAAAATACCGCTGCCTGGCATATAGGCAAGACCAGGGCTCTTATAGAATTCGATTGGCCCGTTCATGAGAAGGGTAATGATACTTCCATTCAAAAATTGCTTAAACAAATCCGAACCGGTGTTCTTGAAATCGACAGCGAGATAGATAACACCTATTTCAATTATCCAATCGAGTATAAGTCAGGTTGATGACCTTAGCCTTGCCTAAACAATATTCCATTAAGCATGATACCTGCTTCGAATATGACGAAACAGTCAATTACAAGGTCATGCTGGTACGTTTGCAACCACGTAATGATCGTGGACAACATCTGCGGACTTTTTCGCTTACAACCGAACCTGATGCAAATCCGGTTGCTTGTGTTGATAGTTTTGGAAATGTGTGTCACACAATAAGCATCTTTGGTAAATCCACAAAAACTCATATCAAGTCCACTTCTCGGGTTAACACAATAAATGGTATTGATCTTGATGCCCTACAGCCAATCACCTGGGATGAATTGCAAAATCAGTCAAGGCGGGTTCAATTCTGGCATTATCTTGCACCTAGCCAACTAGTTTACCCTGGGGAAGCACTGGATGATTTCATAACCAAACATGACCTCAAGCCTGGCCCAGACCCTCTGGTTACATTACGCAAACTCTGTTCTGACTTGTACAATCAACTTGAATATCAACCAGGCAGTACAACCGTAGAATCTTCCCTCGAATTTTTCCTGGAAAAAGGCAAGGGAGTTTGTCAGGATTACACACACGCCATGCTTGCCCTAGGTCGTAAATGGGGTATACCCTGTAGATATGTATCGGGTTACCTTTATATTCACTCACCTTCCCAAACTCACAGCCAGGAAGTTGCTAGCCATGCCTGGCCGGAATTTTGGTTACCGGAAGCAGGTTGGGTTGGACTCGACCCCACCAACGATTCTGTGGTCGACCATCGCTTCGTCAGAGTGGCTCAGGGGCGTGATTATGCAGATGTTGCCCCCACTCGGGGTGTCATATTTGGAGGGGGTAGAATGTCTATTTCTGTCAAGGTAACAATGAAACCGGTTGAACCTGAATCCACTACCGGAATCGGACATGAGAAGGAACAAACCCAAGTACATTTGAATTCACTTCCTTGGCAGAGAAAGAATTCAATTAAAGTGCCTTCTGATCAGAATGGTTCAGATCAATAATTTTGAAATAATTCAAAGTTGATATTTAAAACCAATACTTGGATGATTTGCTAAACCCGGGTGTATTCCTGAAAATCATTTGTTGATCATCGCCTTCCACTTTCATGCTACTGAAGCCAAGATCGACCGTTTTGTGG
>CAZHIL010000266.1:0-4812 GCA_964532985.1 uncultured Albidovulum sp.
GGCAACCAAAGAGCCAATTGTGGGAAAACAAAAACAAGAATCAAACCCAACAATTGGATAACCATGAACTGTAACATCCCCTTGTAGATATCCGCCAAATCCCAGCTCGGAACAACACCCTTGAGGAAATAGGCCGATAGGGCCACTGGCGGGCTGAGCCATGCGGTTTGCAAATTAACGGCGACCAGAATACCAAACCAGGTAAGGTTGACCCCAATCTTGTCCAGGGCAGGGATAAGGATGGGAACTATAATGAGGACAATCGGAACCCATTCAAGCGGCCAACCCAACAGAAATATCAGAGCCATGATGATGATCAGGATAAGTGTTTCCGAAAGCTCGACGGAAAGAAGTATCTCGGTCAGCATGGTAGGTGTTCCCAACCTTGAAAAGACCGCGCCGAAGAAGTTGGAAGCAGCAACCAGGAACAGGATCAATACCGTAATTTCCAGGGTTTTGATCAGCGCTTCATAAAATTTTGCAAAGGTCAACTTTCGGTAGGCAAGGGCAAGTATTATCGCGCCCATTGCACCACAACCGGCACCCTCGGTTGGGGTTGCCCAACCAAACAGGATAGATCCAAGAGAGAATGCCACTAGTCCTGAGGGAGGTACCAACCCAATGAAGAACTCATACCACAGATCGGAAAAATAAAACCCACCTGGTTTGACCTTCTTGACCCATTTGGCACCAAAGAGCATGAGCAAGCCCCAAGCCAGGGGTATAATCAACCATGACAGTGGGAACAGCCCTGCAAGAGCACCGGAAAGGGACATGAAGAACAAGACAAAAAGAACCACGATCGAAAAGATGACTGTTATAGCCTCTAACCAATAGTAAGGCGATGTTTGAGGTTGCTTCTCAACTGGAAGAATTGGCCCTAGGTCAGGGTTCAACCAGCATCGGATCATGGCATAAGCTGCATATAGGGAGGCCAATAGAATACCTGGAATGATGGCTGCCGAAAACAGATCGGTAACCGGGACTTCCAGAACGGGTCCCATAACCACAAGCATGATCGAGGGCGGTATGAGGATACCCAGTGTACCCCCGGCCGTTATTGTGCCTGCCGCCAGTTTTGTATCATAACCAGACTGGTTCATGGTTTTTGAGGCCATAATGCCCAAAATTGTAACGGAAGCACCAACAATTCCAGTAGCGGCAGCAAAAATGGTTGAAACAAATAAAACTGCTAGGTAAAGGGCTCCGCGTGTTCGTGAAAGCATGAGCTGAACAGAAGAAAATAGCCTCTCCATCAAACCGGCCTGCTCCATGACGATACCCATGAATACGAAAAGGGGAACCGCAGCCAGGGTTTGTTCGAGCATGACCGAATTGAATTGAAGGGTTTGCAGATAGAACACAAGGGTACCGCCAAATCCCCAGGCACCAAAAACAAAGCCCAGAAATATCAGGGTAAAGGAAATCGGAAATCCAACAAAGATGGCAAACAGCATTACACCGATCATGATGATACCGACAAATTCCGTAGGGATGCTTGTGAGTCCGATTGAATCTACAAATGAAGACCACCAATCGCCAAGAGGCATAATTGCCGGGAAGAAGGCACTCAGGAAGATACAGAATAATCCGATGATATAAACAGGTAAACTCTTATAGTATTTCGAAGCTCTCTCCGGTCCCATATCATGGAACGCTCTCAGGATTTCGGCCACGCCTTGCAGCAACAGAAAGAAAGCACCTACCGGCATGGCGGTCCTGGCTGGTGCCAAGGGGGCCATCAGCGTGGTATCCATGGTTCTTTCCCATTTCACCCAAGCACTGATGGTATAATCTAGTGAGACCCAGAAAAAGAAAAGCATCGCTGGAAAATAAAACAGCAGGTACAATGAAGCATCAACGGTTGCCTGGCTTTTCTTCGTCCAATTACGGTAAAGAAAATCCGCCCTAATGTGGACCCCTCGCATCAAGACATACCCGGCTCCCAGCATGAACAGGGCACCAGAAAACATTCGGCTTGTGTCATAGGCCCAAATGGTCGGAGCAATGAAAAGTTTTCGAGCGACGACTTCATAAACCATCGCAAATATTATGGGAACAAGTAAAAGACAGGTAAACCGACCCACCCAATTATTGGCGATGTCTATCGTGGCAACGACCTTGCGCATCCACTCTGGCATGTCCTCTGGAGTTTCACCAGCTATACCGCTTCTTCCTTCGGCGATTAATTCATCGCCGACTATGAGATCATCCGGATCAGGTTCCTTTGCCATTGTAAATCGCTTTCACTTGTAAATACATGGTCCACCTGAAGATGAGTGAACCATGCGTGGTGTAGAAACGACGGGATTGGGAAACCCCGCCGTTGAAATTTAATTTACTTCAGGGAATCAGCAAATGCCTTGCCAAGCTGGGCATTTGAAGATTGTGCGCCAGCCCAGAATGGTACAGCGATTGTGGCAAATTCCTTTTGGCTGTTCCATACTTCTGCAAAGAATTCATTCTCAGCAGCATTTTTCTCAAGTGAGGCGCGAGCAGCGTTCATGTAAGCTGGGAAGTAATCTGCTGGTGTATCATGCAGAATGACTCCATGCTCTTCGGTCAACTCCTTGAGAGCCTTGCCATTTTCATAAATCCTGTAGGACATGGCTTTGGACAAGGAAGCGTTGGCAGCAACCTCAAGTGCTTTCTTCTGATGATCAGTCAATGAGTCATAGACATCGCCATTGATGTAGATGTCAGCATTAACAACGACCTGATGAAGTCCCTGGAGATAATAGTGCTTCAATACCTTTTGGAAACCAAATACACTGTCAGGTTTTGGGCAACACCATTCGGCGGCATCAATCGTACCCTTCTCAAGCGCGGGTAGAATGTCACCACCACCCATGGCTACAGATGCAACTCCGATATCCTTGTAGGTTTGACCGGGAATGCCGGGAGGAGTTCGGAATCTGTACTTTCTGAAATCATCCATGGAATTGATTGGTTCCTTGAACCAACCCAAGGCCTCAGGTCCAACTGGCTGAAGCATGAATCCCTTGATGTTTACACCCATTTCATCCCAAAGCTGGTCGTAGAGTTCCTTACCACCACCATATTGGAACCAGGAAAGGAAGGCGATGTTGTCAATACCGACACCGGCACCCGCAACGGGAGAACCGAAAAGCATTGCTGCCGGATGCTTGCCTGACCAATAATGGGTCCAGGCAAAACCGCCTTCAATCAATCCCTTATCCACGGCATCAAGTGTTTCTGCAACACCCACAACAGCACCTGCGGGCAGCACTTCAATTTGTACTTCCCCATTGGTTAGAGCAGCTACATCTGCGGCAAATTCATTCAGCATATGAACTTCATCAGCCTGAGCCGGAATAACAGATTGAACCCTTATAGTTACTTCAGAATATACCGAAGTAGCCAAAAGGACTATACCGCCAAATCCTACTAAAAGGGCCTTGGCAATTGACTTACTAATGTTCATAGTAATCCTCCAAAAACTGCCTTCAAAATAGATTCTCGGCATTTAAACCAGTGAAGGCATTACCAGTTTAAAATACAAAGTATTTGCCGAGTTGACGGGGAATTGATTCTCCCAGTGAAAGCCAAAACACTCATCTTAACAATACTAGACCATACCTGTCAGATGAATTATTTCCAAGCCACCCTCATACAGCAGGTCCAGAGAAATGTATATGAGAAACAGCAAACCGGCATAAGCCAGTATTGGAAAACGAGTGAGTATTTTCATAATAACTGCTGCACAAAGTGCCATGATAGCTATAGCAAGGGCAATTCCAAATATCATCAGGGCCATGTCATCCCTCGCGATAGCTGCAATAACCACAACATTATCAATGGACATGGATACATCTGCCACGGTAATAACGATCATTGCCCTTTTCAATTGCCCCAAGGGAGTCGCTTGCTTTATGGCTACAGTATCGGCTGAAATTTCTGAAGAAGTGTGCGAATGGCCTCTGATATCCTGGTAAAACCTCCAGCATACCCAACAGAGGAGCAATCCACCAAAGAAAAGAATTCCGGGTATCTGTAACAGGAACGAAGCCATGACTGCAAATACGATTCTCAGGATGGCTGCCATTGCCAATCCCATGATGATCGCGAATTTCCTGTATTTTTGATCGACCCCTGCTGCGGCCATCGCTATGACTAGAGCGTTGTCCCCTGAAAGGATGATATCCGCAATTATAATCTGCGAAATCATCACCATGTGATCGATCAAAATGTGGTTCCCGCCGTTTGGATGCTAAATTGTGCTGAAAAAGCCAAGATACAAATTTGCAAAGTTGGTAGATAATTTTAGAATTAATGTTTAAAAATGAGACAAAAAATCTCAAAAATGACTTATTTTTGTTTACCATTGTTTTCAAGTACCATTATTTTTTATTAAAAGCAAATGCGAAATACCCCGAATATTCCAACCTCTATCCGTATGGTAAAGATTATCGAAGTTGTCGGTAAAGCTGGTAACCCGCTTACCCTTGCCGAGATCAACAGGGAGCTGGATTTGCCAAAGCAGTCTCTCCACAGATTGTGTGACAGACTTCTTGAGGAAGGGTACCTTGTGAAGGTAGAGAATCGGCGTTTGGCATCAGGGGAGAAACTGAGGAACCTTGCCCGCCATGTTTATTTTGATACAGACCAAAAAATTGTTCGACATCAAATTCTTCAAAAAGTGGCCCAGAAAATAGGTGAAACAATCAATCTAGTCCTTCCCGAGGCCAAGGGGATGACTTATATAGACCGGGTGGAAACCGATTGGCCCTTGAGAATACAACTTCCCATCGGAAGTAATGTCCCTTTTCATTGTACGGCCAGTGGCAAAAC
>CAZHIL010000267.1:0-2277 GCA_964532985.1 uncultured Albidovulum sp.
CCATTGATCAGGTTGGAACCACACTTAGATTATCGGAACCCCAAAATTTCATTAAGGCTAACAAAATTGAACATGAAGGCCTTTGCCATTAGAATGGCAAATCTGAATTAACGTGCTTTCGTACTGCAGGTGTTTATTTCAGACCCATGTTCCAACTTGTAATCCTTTTTGAGCAAGGTAATTAAAGAAATCGCATTTAATGATTGGCTGAAATATCAAGTTGGTTGGGTAGTGATGAAATACACTCAAAACAAGGTATTGAGTACGACAATACGATAAAGGATTGATTCATGAAAAAAAAGTTACGAAGCCAGGAATGGTATGGCAAGCAGGACAAGGATGGTTTTGTCCACCGGAGCTGGATGAAAAATCAGGGATTCCCTGCACATGTCTTCGATGGAAGACCCATAATCGGAATCTGCAACACCTGGTCTGAACTTACCCCTTGCAATTCGGGATTGCGAATCCTGGCCGAAGCCGTGAAGCGAGGGGTTTGGGAATCCGGAGGTTTTCCGGTTGAATTCCCCGTGACATCACTTGGTGAAACCCAAATCCGACCAACTGCTATGCTCTTCAGAAACCTTTTGTCGATGGATGTAGAAGAGTGTATTCGTGGATACGGTATGGATGGAGTCGTTCTCCTTGGGGGATGTGACAAAACCACGCCTGGCCAGGTAATGGGAGCAGCTTCCGTCGATTTGCCGACGATCGTTGTTTCGGCAGGTCCTATGCTTAATGGAAAATTCAGGGGCAAGGACATTGGATCCGGTACCCATGTCTGGAAATTTTCGGAGGATGTCAGAGCCGGTAAGATGTCAATCAATGATTTTATTGCTGCAGAAGCAGGAAACAGTCGCTCAGCTGGTGTATGCATGACCATGGGAACTGCTTCCACCATGGCAAGCCTGATGGAAGCGCTGGGCCTCAGTTTACCAACCAATGCGGCTCTTCCGGCGGTTGATGCCAGAAGGACCGCTCTAGCACATATGTCTGGTAAAACAATAGTAGATATGGTCAAGGAGGATTTGAGACTTTCAAGGATTCTGACCAGGGAAAGTTTCGAGAATGCAATTTTGACCAATGCCGCAATTGGGGGTTCCACAAATGCTGTTGTTCATTTGCTAGCCATTGCAGGTCGCATGGGCATTGAGCTCAACCTAGAGGATTTCGAGTTAGGATCCGATATTCCTCTCCTTGTGAATTGCATGCCCTCGGGAAAGTATTTAATGGAGGATTTTTGTTACGCCGGTGGCTTGCCAGTCGTACTGAGCGAAATAAAATCATATTTACGCCCTGCTAATACCGTCTTGAACAAGGATATAAAGCATTATACGGAGGGTGCTGAATGTTATAATCGGGATGTTATATATTCTTTTGACAAACCTCTTAAGGAAAGTGCAGGGATCAAGGTACTCAAGGGCTCACTTGCACCCGATGGGGCAATAATAAAGCCGTCTGCAGCAACTCCAGAATTATTGGTTCATGAAGCTCCGGCATTTGTGTTTGAAAATATCGAACATTTAAAGGAGTTAATTGATGATCCCTCGTTACCGGTGGATGAAAATACCATTCTTGTTCTCAAGGGATGTGGACCCAAGGGCTATCCCGGCATGCCCGAGGTGGGTAATATGCCCATCCCGAAAGCATTGGCTGAAAAGGGCATAAGGGACATGGTCAGAATATCTGATGCAAGAATGTCTGGAACTGCCTTTGGGACAGTGGTTTTGCATACCTCGCCTGAATCGCAGGTTGGCGGTCCTCTTTCCCTTGTTCAAACCGGTGATAGAATTCGAATGGATGTTCCCAGGGGAATCTTGGACCTGCTTGTTTCAGAAGAAGAGTTGAATCGCAGAAAGGAGAATTGGATACCAGAAGAGCCGCGATACCACCGAGGTTATGCCAAACTTTATGTGGATCATGTATTGCAGGCCAATAAAGGAGCAGACATGGATTTTCTATTAGGCAAGGATACCAGACCTGTTATGAGAGAAAGCCACTAAATCAAACCGATTGGATTTTGTAATATTCATCGGTAATTTAGATTTACGGTTTACTTGAATTCTCCACTGGCTCAGTACCTGAAGTCAATATATGTATGGGTTGGAAATTTCTCCGAATTTTTAACCTGATTAATGTTCAGCGATCAGCTTTTTCATTATATTTGGCAAGGAAATCACTCGAACATTGTTACCTACAGGAAACTCTTCATCCCCTCCATAGACAATAAATTTCCGTTTGGCTCCTACAAGATCACAGGCTTGGTTAAAACTCTTGCCA
>CAZHIL010000268.1:0-3497 GCA_964532985.1 uncultured Albidovulum sp.
CCATGAATCTGCCCTTTGTTATCTGGATACTTCAAAGCTTTATTGTACAGGTCCCAAGATCTCTTGAGGAAGCAGCAAGGGTGGATGGAGCTGGCCCCTTCCAGGTTTTTTTCAAGATTGTTCTTCCACTTATCAAACCCGGATTGGCTGCTGCTGCAATCTTTACCTTCCGAATTGCTTGGAACGAGTATCTGCTTGCCTCTGCCCTGTCTGATCGAAACACCAAAACCGTCCCCATTCTGATTGTGAACAACATGTCCGAATTCAATGTCGAATGGGGAGTCATCATGGCAACAGGCATGCTTTTGGCTATACCACCTATAATATTTACTCTTTTCGCTTCGAGGCAGATAATTACTGGTATGACCGCAGGCGCTGTAAAGGGGTAGCCAGAAGAATGAAACCAGTTTTGTTGCTGGCAACAATGGAGACCAAATCCGAGGAGGTCGGATATCTCCATGATAGACTCGAAACCCTGGGTGTATCTGTTGAAATCATTGACATTTCTCTAGGCTCATCGGGTAAAAACTGGAGTACCCCAAAAAAGCTTACCCAGATGCAGGAAGTTGCGGGGCAAGTCTCAAGCCGCTTGAATGAAAATCTACTGGAGAGGGCCAGTGTCGTAGTGGGATTGGGCGGTGGAACAGGAGGGGAACTTATTCTTCAGATCTTGCGGGATTTACCTTTTGACTTCCCCAAAATCCTAATTACAACACTTCCTTTTGATCCTCGTGAAGCGGTAGCAGACAATTCTATAATATTGATCCCTACCCTGACCGATATTGAGGGCTTGAACAGTTCACTTCGCAATGTATTGAATAATACTGCTAACATGCTGGTGGGTCTAGTAACCAGTGATAGTTCGCAGAATGAAACCAGTAAATCGATAGGATTGACAACTCTTGGGATCACACAGGATGCTTCTAGAAAAATTACCTACTTATTAAGGAAAGCAGGACACGAAACAACTTCGTTCCATGCCAATGGCTATGGGGGAGCAGCTTTTACCCGTTTTGCCAAAGCAGGTTCCTTTTATGGCGTGATTGACATGACAATCCATGAAATTACCCGAATTCAAGTCGCAGGTGTGCATGTTGACATGCCAGATAGATTTACCGTCACCGGTGGCCTGCCAAGAATAGTTTTACCTGGTGGATTGAACTTGATTGGGTTGGGTGTAATAGACCTTGTGCCTGCGAAATATCTTGACCGACCTCATTATCAGCACTCGGGATATTTTACCCATGTCAAGATGTCTCCAGAAGAAATGGAATTGGCGTGTCAAGCTCTCTCAGTGGCTTTGAATCAATCCACTGGTTATACTTCTGTAATTATAACCATGGGAGGTTTTTCGAGTGAGGATTGTCCCGGTGGTATAATTGAGGACAGAAAGTTGCGAAACATTGCAGCTGATTGTTTGCAGGAGAAGGCAAGGGAATATGAAGTAATAAAAATAGATTCTCATATCAACGACGATAATACGGCAGAATTTGCTGTAAACTCACTTTTATCATCACTCTAGGAGGTATTTGGCGGATGATTGATCCATCGGAATTATACAACAAAAAGGATGAACTCATATCCATAGCCAAACGATGCTTCGATCTTCGACTTCAAACCAACGCCGGAGGCAACCTTTCGGTAAGGCTTGATAGTGCAGATGCGATTATTATCAAACCCTCAGGTGTTGGATTTAATGAATGCACCCAAGACAATCTCCAGATAGTTCATCTTGATGGATCAATTGAACCATCACTCTACAAACCTTCAAAGGATTTGGGATTCCATCTTGATCTCTATCGCATTAGACAGGATATTCGGGCAGTTGTTCATTGTCATAGCCCTTGGGCAACGGGATATGCAAGTACCGGATTGCCGATTCCCTGTCTTACCGTTCAAACCATTGAGAAAATTGGTCAAATCCCCTTGATTCCTCTTTCATCCAAGGGTGGTCCACAAACTGAAAAGGAAATCAGCCCGGTGTTTCGGGATACCAAGGTGGTTGCGGCAGTGCTGGCCAATCATGGTACCATTGGAGTGGGGAAAACACTCTTGGCAGCCCAGTATTTAGCCGAAATAATCGAAGAAACTGCTCATATTTCCTATATCCGGGACACTTTAATTTTGACTCATAACATCAAACCACCTCCCTTGCCTCAATTCGGAACAGCAGTCGATACAGAAAACGTTTGAAATTACCCACTATTCAAAACAATCCTGTATCCTTCTAATTAATCCCAATTCAGGAAATGGACTTAATGTAAAAGTTCCTCGAAAAACTACCTATAAATAGCTTAAGGTCTAAGCAAAATGGATTTGGCTATTGAAAACAGTTCTGATTTTTCTTTTATTATTCAAACCCGAGAACTATTTGGTTTAACAGTTTATTGAATTCTGGACGTTCTCGAAATATGGCGGGGTAGCTCAGTTGGTTAGAGCAGCGGAATCATAATCCGCGTGTCGGGGGTTCAAGTCCCTCTCCCGCTACCAGTCCCATTTCCACACCTAAATAAAAAATCTATAATCCTGTAAATGCAAAAAGCTAACAAATCAGACTTTGCAGTCAAAGTGATTAAAGAGGTAAGAAAAATTCCTGAGGGAATAGTTACGACCTATGGGGATATTTCAATAAAAATTAGGGGAAACAAAGATTCTTCTCGGGCAGTGGGTCAGGCCATTGGTACGGAAGCAGAAGAAGACAATAACTTCCCTTGGTGCCGAGTAGTATTAGTAGATATGAAACCCAAGGAAGGTGCCGAGGAATATCTCAAAAATGAAGGTGTCAACATCCACAATGGCATGGATGCACCAGTTTCTACACGTATCTGAATAATGCCTCATCCGGAATTACTAAATCACAATAAACAATTCCCCAAGGGGGTAATTGACATTGGCGAGGGGTGTTGGACAGCAGTAGGGTTTGCAGCTTCCAACGTGCACATGATTGAAGGAAATGATAGTGTCACCATTTTAGATACTTCAGAATCCCTCAAGGCAGCACAAAATATACTTACCGAGTTCAGAAAACTCACAACAAAGCCCATTACCAGAATTATTTATACACATGGTCATCGAGATCATATCTCTGGGGCACAAGTATTTCATGACGGTTCACAGGACATAATCGCAAGTCACAAATTCATATCCGACCTTGTTAAATCCGATAAAAACAACTCTACTCCGCTGCTGGCCATGAAGAAAAGGGCGGAAGCCCAATTCGGCATGGGATTGAGTACTGAGGAACGTATTAACATTGGTTGTGGTCCCGGGGACCGGCCAGTGGAAGGGTTGGGGGAAGGCTTCATAAAACCAACCACCTTGATTGAAGAAGATATGAATTATGATTTGGATGGTGTAGTTGCTCGTTTCATTCATGCCCCTGGCGAGACCGAAGATCACATGGTTGTTTGGTTGCCTGAGAAGGAAATTCTGTTTGGTGGGGACAACTGGTACCATGCATTTCCCAATCTCTATGCAATCCGAGGTACAACCTACCG